>JAEZSJ010000127.1 GCA_023443985.1 Verrucomicrobiota bacterium
AGCCCGGCAACGGTTCCGCCTCTCCTGCCCGACCGCGCCGGCGCTCCAGGGCGTTCGGGAACGGGGCTCGTCCCGGCCCCGCCCTCCGCCTCACACGTCTCGGTTCAAGTGGGCAACTCCCACACGCCGACAAAAAAGCCCCGCGGGACGGCCCGCGGGGCTCGGTGGACGCAGGGAAAAAACTTCAGCGCACCGTCGCGCCGGGGAGCGCGGACTCCCGTGCGCCGATCGCCAGACGAAGCTGGGCGAGCGCGGCGTTGTACGCGTAGAGCGACTGGACCTTGTTGTTGCCCGCTTCGGTGAGCGCGACCTGCGCCTGCAGCACGTCGAGCTGGGTGGCGGCGCCCACGTCGAAGCGCGCGCGGGAGAGGCGCAGCGCCTCGGTCGCCTGCTCGACGACCCGGGTGGAGGCGCTGACCAGTTCGACCGCCTCCTGCCAGGACGCGAACGCCCGGCGCACATCGACATCGATCGCGAGCTCCTGCTGCTGGAGCGAGAGGCGCGCTTGGTTGAGCTGCGACTTGGCGCTGCGCACGCGGCCGGCGGTGGCGCGGCCGTCGAAGACCGCCCAGGAGGACTGGGCGCCCACGAACCAGCCGTCGTAGTTGCTGTGCCCCGTCATCGAGTGGAAGCGCGCGCGGTTGCCGACGATCTGCCAACCCGCGGAGACGCCCACCTGGGGCAGATAGCCGGCCCGGGCGACCGTCACTCCGAACTGGGCGACGTTGATCCCCTTGGCGATCGCCTGCAACTCGGGCCGGTCGCGCCGAGCGGCCTCGAGCACCTCGGCCAAGGCGAACTGCTCGTCGCCGAAGCGCAGCTCGCCGACGAACTCCGGCACCTTCTCGAGGTCGGACTCGCCGCGGGCGTCGAAGCCGAGCAGCTCGCGCAGTTCCTCGATGGCGATGCGGAGGTCGTTGCGCGCGGTGATCAGCGGCGGGCGGCCGTTGGCCAGGGCGACTTCGGCGCGCAGCACATCGAACTGTGCGCCGGCGCCGGCCTCGTAGCGGTTGCGGGCGTTCTTCAACTCCTCCTCCAGCAGGGCGAGCGACTGCTCGCGGACCGCGATGGTCTCCTGCGCGCGGAGCACGCTGAAGAAACCGATGCGCACCCCGGCGAGGATCTGGTTGATCGTCGCCTGCAGCTCGAAGCCCGCGGCGTCGCGGGCGGCGCGGGCTGCCCGGGCGTTCGCGGCCACGGCACCGCCGGCGTAGACGGTCTGCGACACGCCGGCCGAGGCGGACCAGTTCTCGTCGTCCATGGTCTCGGTGGTGATCTGGCGGCTCGTGCGCGAGTAGGAGCTGTCGACGCTGGCCCGCGGCAGCAGTCCGGCGCGGGCGGTCATGAGCGCCCCCTCCGCCTGGTTCAGGCGCTCGCGGGCCTGGCGGATCGTGTAGTTGTTCTCCAGGGCGAAGCCGAGGGCGGTGGGTAGGTCGAGGCGGTCGGGCACCGAAGGCGTGCCGGCGGGCGCGGCGGGGAGCGACGCGGCGGCAGCGAGCGAAGCGAGGAGCGTGAGCTTGCGGAGCATTTTCATTTCCGGTGGTTGCGATTACTTGGCGAGTGCCGGCGCGTGGGAATCAGTCCCGGCGAATTGGAGGTCGACCTTGGCCTTCTGGGCCTTGTGGTCCTTGGCGATGAGCATGTAGAGGCACGGCACGACGAACAGTGTGAAGAAGGTGCCGATCGCCAAGCCGGTGCAAAGCACGATGCCGATGCTGTTGCGCGCGGCGGCGCCGGGACCGGAGACGAAGCACAGCGGCAGGTGGCCGAAGACGGTCGCCGCCGTCGTCATCATGACCGCGCGCAGGCGCAGCTTGGCGCCGGCCTTCACGGCCTCGAGCTTCGAGAGCCCGGCCTCCTGCTGGTGGTTCGCGAACTCGACGATGAGGATGCCGTTCTTCGCGATCAGGCCGACGAGGGTGATGAGGCCGATCTGCGAGTAGATGTTGAGCGAGGTGGTCCAGCCGTCGGTCCACCAAGGCATGTTCGGATTGAGCATCTTCAGATAGGTGAAGATGAGCGCGCCGAACATCGCCAGCGGCACGGAGCCGAGGAGGATGACGAAGGGATCGCGGAAGCTGTTGAACTGCGCCGCGAGCACCAGGAAGATCAGGATCAGCGCGAGCAGCATGGCGGGAAGGAACTTGTTGCCCTCGACCTTGAGCTGGCGCGACTGGCCCTTGAAATCGACCACATAGCCCTTCGGCAGCACCTCGCGGGCCCGGGTTTCGAACTTCTGGAGCACGCCGCCGAGGTCCTGCTTGGGGAAGGAGCTCAGCGTGACGGAGTTCATCTGGTTGAAGCGGTTGAGCTGGCGGGGCTCGACCGTGTTCTTGAGCGAGGCGATCGTGCTCACCGGGATGAGCTGGCCGCCGCTGCCGGTGATGTAGATATCCTGCAGCTGCTCGGCGTTGAGGCGACCGGTGCGTTCGATCTGCGGGATCACCTTGTAGCTGCGGCCGGCGATGCTGAAGCGGTTCACGTAGCCGCCGCCGAGCATCGAGCCGATGTCGGCGCCCACCTGCTGGAGGTTGAGTCCGAGCGAGGCGACCTTGTCGCGGTCGATCACCAGTTGGGTCTGCGGCTGGTCGATGTTGAGGTCGATGATCGGCGGGATCGCCCAGAGGCCGTCCGCGAAGGTCTCGTCCGCCAGCTGCTGGGCGAAGGTCAGCAACTCCTGTTCGCTGGCGGTGGAGGCGATCACGATCTCGGCCGGGAACACGCCGCCGCCCTGGAGCGCCGGCGGCTGCATGGCATTGTAGCGCAGGCCGGGGATCTGGCGCAGGCCGCCCTGCAGGTCCCCGAGGATCTCGCCGATCTTGCGCTCACGTTGGCTCCAGGGCTTCACGACCAGGCCGGAAAACGCCCCGCTGCCGTAGGCGATCTGGAAGGAGTAGTCGTACTCCGGGAGCGTGCGCACGGCCTTTTCGAAGGCCGCCTTGGCGAAGAGCGAGGTCTGGTCGACCGTGGAGTTGGCCGAGGCGTCGGCCATCAGCATGACAAAGCCCTGGTCCTCGGCCGGCGCGAGCTCGCGCGCCGAGAAGAGGAACATGAGCGGCACGCAGGCCGAGAGCACGGCCCAGACCACGTAAACGGCCCAGCGCTGGCCGAGCACCGCGTCGAGCGAGCGTGCGTAGAACTCGCGGAAACGGTTGAAGTGGCGGTCGATCATGCTCGTGAACCGGCCGCTCTCGACCTTGTGCGAGAGCAGATTGGCGCACATGACGGGCGAGAGCGTGAGCGCCACCACGCCCGAGATCAGCACCGCGCCGGCGAGGGTGAAGGCGAACTCGCGGAAAAGCGAACCGGTGAGACCGCCTTGGAGGCCGATCGGCGCGTACACCGCGGCGAGCGTGACCGTCATGGCGATGACAGGGCCGACCAGTTCGCGGGCGCCTTGGATCGACGCGTCGAACGGCTTCATGCCGTCCCGCAGGTGGCGCTCGACGTTCTCGACGACCACGATCGCGTCGTCGACGACGAGACCGACCGAGAGCACGACCGCCAGCAGCGTGAGCAGGTTGATCGTGAACCCGAAGACCTGCATGAGGAAGATCGCGCCGATGAGCGACACCGGGATCGCGATGACCGGGATGAGCACCGAACGGAACGAGCCGAGGAACAGGTAGATGACCGCCACGACGATGATGAGCGTGTCGGTGAGCGTGCTGTAGACCTCGTCGATCGAGTCGTTGATGTAGTCGGTCGAATCGTACGCGACGTTGGCGTTGATCGCACTCGGCAGGTTGCGGCGGATGTCGGGCACGACCTCGCGCACCCCGCGGATCACATCGAGCGTGTTCGCGTTCGGGAGTACCCACACGCCCATGAACACGGCGGACTCGCCGTTGAAGCTCACCTCGGTCTCGTAGTCCTCGGCCCCGAGCACCACGTCGGCGATGTCCTCGAGGCGGACGATCGCACCCGCGGCCTCGCGGATGGGCAGCTTCTTGAACTCCGCGACCGAGCGCAGGTCCGTGTTGGCGGTGAGGCGGACCTGGATGTAGGAACCCTTCGTGCTGCCGAGCGCCGAGAGGTAGTTGCCCGCGGCGAGGGCCTGGCGCACCTGCGAGGCGGTGACGTTGAGGGCCGCCATCTTCTCCGGCTTGAGCCAGACGCGCATCGCGAACACGCGGCCGCCGAGGATGTCGGCGCGCTGCACGCCGCCCAGCGAGGCGAGCCGGGGCTGGACGATGCGGTTGACGTAGTCGGTGATCTCGTTGGCCTGGAGCGTCGTCGAGCTGAAGCTCAGGTACATCGCGGCGAACTGCGAGTCCGAGGTCTCGATGTTGATGACCGGCACCTCGGCCTCGGCGGGCAGGTCGCTGCGCACCTGGTCGACTTTCGAGCTGATCTCGGCCAGCGCCTTGTTCGAGTCGTAGTTGATCTTGAGATGCGCGGTGATGGTCGAGAAGCCCTGCGAGCTCGAGGACTCGAGATAGTCGATGCCGTCGGCGGCCGCGATGACGCGCTCGAGCGGCGTGGTGATGAACCCGCGGACGAGGTCGGCGTTGGCGCCGATGTAGGCGGTCGTGACGGTGATGTTGGCGATCTCGCTCGTCGGATACTGTCGGACGGTGAGCGTGCGATACGCCTGCACGCCGGCGACGATGATCACGAGATTGACCACGAACGCCAGCACGGGCCGGCGGATGAAGAGGTCGGTGATTTTCATGTGGGTCGGAGGACCGGGCGCGTCGCTGGGGCGGCGCGGAGGGAAGTGAAGCCGGTCGGGCGGCTCAGCTGTTGGCGGGTTTCGGGGCGAGCTCGGCGGCCGGCGCGACCGAGTTGTCGATGTGCACGGGTGCGTTGTTGCGCAGCTTGAAGGCCCCGGTGCTGACGATCTCCTCGCCGGGCTTCACCCCGTTGGTGACGACCACAAAGTCGCCGCGGGCCTCGCCCAGGCGCACCGTCTGCTGGCGCACGGTGGTCGCCACCGCCCCCTTCGCGTCCTTGGTGCGCTCGATGATGAAGACCGAGTCGCCATACGGCGCATACAGCACCGCGCTGGCCGGCACCACCACCACCGGCGCGGAGGCCGGCAGCACCACCTCGACATTGGCGAACATGCCCGGGCGCAGCTTCGCCTCCTTGTTGGCCAGCGTGGCGCGCACACGGAGGTTGCGCGTGGTCGCGTCGACCAGGGGGTCGAGCGCGGTGATCCGGCCCGTGAATGTCGCGCCGGAGACGCCGTCGGTGGTCACCTGCACCGTCTGGCCGACAGCCAGGTCGACGATGCGCTGCTGCGGCAGGAAGAAGTCGACATGGATCGGGTCGAGGGTCTGGAGCTCGACGATGGCGTGGCCGGCGTTGACGTACTGGCCGATGTTGACCCTCCGGATACCGAGGGTGCCGCTGAAGGGCGCGCGGAAGGTCTTCTTCTCGATCGTCGCCCGGATCGCCTCGACGTTGGCGATGGCCTGCTTGAGCTGCGCCTCGGCGGCGTCGAGCTCCGACTGCGCGAGCGTGTCGCGGCTGCGCAGCTCGCGGATGCGCTCGGCGTTGAGCCGGGCGAGTTCGGCGGTGGCCTCGGCGGAGCGCAGCTGCGCCTCCTCGACCGACACGTCAAGCTGCGCGAGCAGGGTGCCCTTGGCCACGGTCGAACCGGACTCGAAATCGATCCGGGCCACCGTGCCCGCTTCCTGGGAGGACAACGTGGTCCCGTTCTCGGCGGTGAGTGTGCCCACCGAATAGATCGTGGGGTTCCACGTCTGCTGTTGGGCGACCGCCGTGGTGACGGTCTCGGTCGGCAGCTCGTTGGGAGCGGCCTTCATGGCGCTGATCTGCTGGGCCTTGGCGCCCACCAAGCCGGCGACGACCACGCCGAGTCCGAGGATGACGGCGATTCCGATGAGGATGCGTTTGTGCATGGGAATGGGATTCGAGAAGCGGAACGATTGGGAAAAGCAGGGCGGGTTCAGGTCGCGTCGGAACGGGGCTTGTCGTGGGCGGACGCCTTCGCCGGCCCGCCGCAGTTCCAGCCGCACGAACGCCCCTGCCCCAGCACTTCGTCGAGGCCCTCGCGTACGCGGCAGAGCAGCTCGAGCAGCTTTGTGCGATCCTTCGTGTCCAAGCCGGACATCACTCGCGACACGGCGAGGAAATGGTCGGGGAGAAACGCCGCCAAGAACTCTCGGCCGGCGGGCGCCAACCGCACCAGCGAGGCGCGGCGGTCAGTCGGATCCGGCAGACGCTCCACCATCGTGTCTCGTTCCAGACCGTCGATCAGGCCGGTGATTGTCGCCTTCGAGACGCCATACGCCTCCGCCAGATGCGTCTGGTTCACGGAAGTTTCCGGATTCCGATTCAGGTACATCAGGATCGCGAACCGCCCGTGCGAAAGCCCGTGTTTCGCCAGAAACCGCTCGAAACCTTCGGTCACATCGTTCGCCGTCCGCACCAGACACATGATCGCACGAATGCTCTCGCTCTCCATCTGCGGATAGCGGGTCTTCAAACGCTGGAGGCAGTCCTGATCGGGCAGGTCGCGAAGCAGAAACATGATAGGCGGGAAATCTTAAGGAGGTGAATCGTTAGGCGCCTTACCGTCAGCCTGCAACTGATTTCTGGAGTTCCCCGGGATTTTCCCGAGGCCGCCCTTCTGGCGTCCCCAAAATCCCGCTCGCCGGGGGCGGTATTCTCGGCCCCAATTGGCGTCATCCGGCAGTTCCCTTACCTTCGCCCCTTCACAACCCTACCGCGATGCCCACCAACACCTCCGCATCTTCTCATCGCTGGCATTTCTTCCGTGCCGGCGGTCTCGATCAGGTTCGCCTCGCCACCGGAGCCGATCTCGCCCGCCTCCGCCAACTCGATCCCAAGCTCTGGACCGCCCTCGCCTGCCCCACCTCCGGGCTGGAGTTCGACCGGCGCACCCTCGAACTAATCGACGCCGATCGCGACGGCCGCATCCGCGTGCCGGAGATCCTCACCGCGATCGAGTGGTCGCTCGCGCGTCTGAAACACGGCGACAACCTCGCGCGCGGCGACCTCCCGCTCGCCCTGGCCGACATCGACGCCAGCAAGCCCGAGGGCGCACGCCTGCTCGCCGCCGCCAAGGAGCTGCTTGCGGCGCTCGGCCGGTCCGATGCCACCCTGGCCGTCGGCGATGTCGCCGAGGCCACGAAGATCATCGCCGCCGCACGCTTCAACGGCGACGGCATCGTGCCGCCGGAATCCGCGAGCGACCCGGCCACCCAGCAGGCGCTCCGCGACATCCTCGCGACCGTGGGCGCCAAACCAGACCGCGCCGGCCGGCCCGGCGTCGATGCCGCACTCGCCGACCAGTTCTTTGCCGAACTCCAGGCGTTCTCCGAGTGGCAGGCGCAGGCCGACACCGCCGGGGAGGCCGCGGTCGGTATCCGTTTCCTGGGGGATCGTACCGCCGCCGCCTTCGCCGCCCTGCAGGCGGTCCGCGCCAAGATCGACGACTACTTCAACCGCTGCCGCCTGGCCGCGTTCGGCCACCGCGCCGCCGATACCCTCAACCGTCCCGAGTCCGAGCTCGCCGCCTTCGCCGCCAAGGACCTCTCCCATCTCGGCGAAGACATCGCCGCGCTCCCGCTCGCCGCGATCGGCCCCGGCCGCCCGCTGCCGCTGGTCGAGGGGGCCAATCCCGCGTGGGCCGCCGAACTCGCCGCCTTCCGCCTCCAGGTGGTGGCGCCGATCCTCGGGGCCGCCCGCACCTCCGTATCCGAATCCGAATGGCACGATGTGCTCGCGCGTTTCCAGGCGCACGCTGCCTGGGCCGCCGCCAAGCCCGCCGGCTCGGTCGGCCAGCTCGGCCCGGACCGCATCCGCGAGCTGCTCCTGGGCTCCGCCCGCGGCGAGATCGCGCGGCTGCTCGAGAACGACTCCGCGCGCGCCGCCGAGTTCGCGGAGCTCGAGTCGGTCGAGCGCCTCGTCCGCTATCAGCGCGACCTGGCCCGCCTCCTCGCGAACTTCGTCAACTTCTCCGATTTCTACGACGACGAGCACGCGGCGGTCTTCCAAATCGGCACACTGTACCTCGACAGCCGCCACTGCGACCTGTGCGTGACCGTGACCGACCCCGGCACCCATGCCGCGCTCGCCGGGCTGAGCCGGTGCTACATCGCCTACTGCGACCTCAAACGTCCGGGAGCCACCATGAAGATCGCGGCGGTCTTCTCCAACGGCGACTCCGACTTCCTCATGGTCGGCCGCAACGGCCTCTTCGTCGACCGGCAGGGACGCGACTGGGACGCCACCATCACCAAGGTCGTCGACAACCCGATCTCGATCCGGCAGGCGTTCTGGTCGCCGTACAAGAAGTTCGTGCGGATGATCGAGGAGCAGGTGGCCAAACGAGCCGCCGCCGCCGAGACCGCAGCCGACGCCAAGCTCGCCGGCGCCGCCGCCGCCACAGCCAACGCCGACAAGGCCGCTCCCGCCAAGCCGGCGGAGCCGAAGAAGTTCGATCTCGCCCTCATCACCGGCATCGGCGTCGCCCTCGGCTCGATCGGCACGATGCTCGCCGCGATCTTCGCGCGCGTCCTGGACCTCGCGTGGTGGCAGTACCCGTTGGTGGTCGTCGGTCTGATTCTGGTGATCTCGCTGCCGTCGATGCTCATCGCCTGGTTGAAGCTGCGGCAACGCACCCTCGGCCCGATCCTCGAAGCCAACGGCTGGGCGATCAACGGCCGTGTGAAGATCAATATCCCGCTCGGCACCTCCTTCACCGCCCTCGCGAAACTCCCCCCCGGCGCCCAAGCCTCCTCGGCCGATCCGTTTGAGGACAAGTCCGCCGCGCGTGCCCGCCGCCGTGTGCTCGGGCTGCTTCTGCTCGGCGCACTTCTCGGCGCAGCGGTGTGGACGCATCTCGACCGGAGGCGCCACGAGGGCAGGTTCTTCTGGCAGGACCGCCCGGTCCCCGCCGCCGAACAGCCGCCCGCCGCACCGGACCAACCGCCGGCCACCCAACCGCCCGCGCCCTAGCCGCCGCGGCATTTGATCCGCTTCCGCACCCGGCGCATATCCCCGCCATGATCCGCCGTGCCGCCGCCACCGGTTTCGCCGCGGTCGAGGGTTTCCTCGATCGGCTCGTGTGCGTGTTCGGTGCCGTGTTTGCCGCCCAAGCTCCCGAGTTCTTCCAGCAGTATCTCCAACGGCTCGGCGGCCACCTCGCCGAGGTGCGCCGCCAACTCGCCGCCTTCGAGTCCGCGGCACAAGCCGCGGGCAAATCCTGGCCCGAGTTCGTCGCCGATACGACCGCGAACGCGGACCCGGGGCTCGCGCAGCTCGGTCACGCAATGGCGGCCACCGCGGATCGTGCCGAACACCTGGCCGGCGCGCACACCGCCATGCTTGAGGCGTCCGTTTGGACTCGTCCGTGGGCGTTTCTGGCCCACTTCGATGCCGAAATCGCCCAGGCCACGGCGGCCGTGTACAAACCCGCCGTCCCGACGACGCTCGAGAGCGCCGTCTACGCCGCGGTGGGACTGGCGCTCGCCTTCGCCGCTTGGCATTTTGCGATCCGCCTGCCCCTGCGGCACTGGCTCGGGCGCCGGCCTGCCCCGGTCGCCCGTCCCCCCAGAGACGCAGTCTGAGTGCGGACGCGCCCCACGGCGGCCGCGCGACCGATAAGGCCCACTTCGGCTCCCTCCGGACGGGAAAAGCCGGCCTTCATAGCATCGGCGGCCCGTTGTGCGGCATGCGTTGTGCACGGATGGTGCCGTTAACCATCCCACTACCATGAACGACGATGCCCTCCCCGTCCCGCTCGCTCCCGAGATCCACAGCGTGTTCGAATTCGCGTTGGTCTCCGTGCCGCAGGGTGCGCCGCGGCAGAGCGTGCGGAATGTCGCCGAGTCCGAGTCGGTCGAGGAGGCATTCGCCGCCGCACTGAATCTCGCACGCCGCGAGGCCGCGATCCTCACCCATGTGTTCGCCCACCTCGCCGCCCCGGACGGCGAGGCGCCGGTGACGATCCTCTCGACCGAATGGGGCTACGATGTGCGCCACGAGCATCAGACACTCACTCGCTTCTGGATCCACTCGCGGGCCAAGGTGCCCTGAGTACCGCGGCCGCGCCCGTTGAGGCGCGGCCTGTCCGCGTCGCTCACCGGTAGGGTTGGTGCAGCTCGACCGGTTTCGCCGCCTCCTTCGCCCGCAGGCGCAGGTTCAACATCTCGACGCCGAACGAGAACGCCATCGCGAAGTACAGGTAGCCCTTCGGGATCGCTTGGTGCATCGACTCCGCGACCAGCGCCACGCCGATCAGCAGCAGGAAAGATAACGCCAGCATCTTCAACGTCGGGTGCCGGTGGACGAACCTGCTGATCGCCCCCGCGAAAAAGAGCATCACCCCGATCGCGAGCACCACCGCGGTGATCATCACCCACAGGTGTCGCGCCATGCCGACCGCGGTGATCACCGAATCGAGCGAGAACACCACGTCGAGCAGCATGATCTGCACGACGATCGAGGTGAAGCTCACCGCCTTCGGGCTCACCTCTCCGCCCTCCTCACCCTCAAGCTTCTCGTGGATCTCGAAAGTGCTCTTCGCGATCAGGAACAAGCCGCCAACGAGCAGTATCAGGTCGCGCCCGGACACCGCGTGCCCGAAGACGGCGAACAGCGGCGCGGTCAGCTTCACCAGCCACGCGATCCCGCACAGGAGCAGCACGCGGGTGAACAACGCCAGCAGCAGGCCGGTCTGGCGGGCCTTCGCCTGCTGCTCTGCAGGCAGTTTGCCGGCGAGGATCGAGATGAAGATCACGTTGTCGATTCCGAGCACGATCTCGAGCGCGGTGAGCGTGAGCAGACTGATCCAGACCTGCGGGTCCGCGAAGGTTTCCATGGCGCACACCAAGACCGGCGTTCCCGGTGTCGTCAACGAGGCGCCCGCGCGGCCCGTCCGTCGACTCCCCCACTCTCGCCCGCGGGCGGCGCGCCCGCCCTCCTTTCCACCCGATGCTCCGCTCCGTCGAAAACACCACGGGAGCAGCCGCTGCCTCGGGGCTCCCCGCGGGTGACGCGAACCTTCCGGACGGGCGCCTGTCGTCGGGGACGATCGTCGCACCGGGCATGGCTGTTCTGTCGTGCCGTTGTGGGTGCACCCACTCCCCCGTCTCCCGACTTGCAGTCGCCCGTCGGCCTTCGCACATTCCGCCCACATGCAGAACGATGTCGTCGAAGTTTCCGTGAAGGGCGTGATGCCCACCGCCAACGGCTGTGCCGTCTTCCTCGGCGACGACGACAAGAACTTCGTCATCTACGTCGACCACTCGGTGGGCAATGCCATCTCGATGACGATGCAGGGCGTGAAGAAGGACCGCCCGCTCACCCACGATCTCATCGGGAACATCTTCCTCGGCCTGGGCGTCGTCCTGGAACGGGTCGTCGTCAACGACGTCGACAACGGCACCTTCTTCGCGCGCATCATCCTTTCGATGCACAACGAACTCGGCCGGAAGATCATCGAGGTCGATGCCCGGCCCAGCGACTCGCTCGTGCTCGCGTTGCAGCAGAAGAAACCTGTTTTCGTCGCCCGCGCCGTGTACGACTCCGTCGAGGACATGACCGAGATCCTCGAGCGCGTCCTCAAGCAGCAGAACGAGGAGGACGAGGACGACGAGGACGAGGACGAGGAGGAGCAGGACAAGCCGTTCTGAACGGCCGCCGGGCTCCCGGCCCGACCCTCCCTCCGCCCGATCCACCCCTCCGTCCCTGCACCACGCGCCGCGCATCTCGTGCAGCGACCCGCCGCCGACTCCGCCGCTCCCGTGACTTCGCCGCTCCAGCCTCCTCCGCCGCCCCTCCGCGCGCTGCCCCCGCCGCTGCGCCCCGGGCTGCCGCTCACCGCGCTCGCACCCATGCAGGATGTGACGGATCTCGCGTTCTTCGGTGTGATCGCGCACTACGGCGCGCCGGACTATTTCTTCACCGAGTTCTTCCGCGTCCACACGACTTCGCGGCTTGAGGACCATATCGTCCGCTCGATCACGGAGAACCAGACCGGCCGCCCAGTCTTCGCCCAGCTCATCGGCGAGAGCCTGCCCGACCTCGCCCGCGCCGCGGCCGATCTGCTCCGGTTGCCGATTGCCGGCATCGACCTCAACCTCGGCTGCCCCGCCCCGAAGATCTACCGCAAGAACGTCGGCGGCGGTCTGCACCGCGACCTTGCCAAGGTCGACGAGATCCTGCGCACGCTGCGCGCCGCCACGCCCGGACCGTTCACCGTCAAGACCCGCATCGGCTTCGACGACGGCGCCACCTTCGAGGCGCTCCTCGAATTGGTCGACAAGCACGCCGTCGACCTGCTCAGCGTGCACTGCCGCAGCGTGAAGGAACTCTACCGCGGCGAGCCCCACTACGAGTTCGCCGCCCGCGCCGCCGCCCGTCTGCGCTGCCCCGTGCTGGCCAACGGCGAGGTCTCCTCCGCCGCCAAGGCCGCCGCGATCCTGCGGGCAACCCGCTGCGCCGGCGTCATGGTCGGTCGCCACGCGATCCGCAACCCGTGGCTTTTCCGTCAGCTCCGCGAACACGCCGCCGGCGAGCCCGCCTTCGCGCCCACGTTGGCCGATGTCCGTGAATACATCGACCGTCTCTACCGCGCGACCGCCAATCCCGCCGCGCCGGAATTCGCGCGCACCGGCAAGCTCAAGAAGTACCTCAACTTCGTTGCGCAGAGCGTCGATCCCGCGGGCGACTTCCTCCGTGCCATGCGCCACGCGCGCACCGAGGCCGAGCTCTTCGCCGTCTGCGACGAACACCTGCTGCGCGAGCCCGCGAAGCCCTTCGCCACCGAGCCGTACGCCGGCGTGATCGCCCGGCCCAACTGCGAGCTGCCGCTCGACATGGCCTGCACCTGACGCGAACCGCGCCGGCCGCCGGCTCGACTTCGCTCCCCGTGCGCCGTCCGGTCGGGCCGCGCCGTTTCCCCGCTTGCCGCCCGCCCGCAGCTCCGGTATTCCACTACCCGCGCCCCGCCCCCCGGCGACT
>JAEZSJ010000337.1 GCA_023443985.1 Verrucomicrobiota bacterium
CGCCGGGCGAAGGCGACGAGTCCGCGGCAGAGCGCGCAGTCGCCGTCGAAGAGCACGAGGGCGGGCGGAGCGGGGCGGGTCGGTCGGGCGGGCACGCGGCACCGTAGCGCGCGGCGGCGCCGCGGCAACGGTCACGGGCCGGTGGATTCTGGGGTTGCCGCCTCCGGGGGCCGCTCGCATTCACGCTGCGATGGAAATCCAGGCCCTGCCCGCCGGCCCGCTCGGCACCAACGCCTACCTGCTCACCGATCGCGCGCGGCGCGAGGCGGTGCTCGTCGATGCCCCGCACGACGTGTGGCCCGAGGTGCAGGAGCGGCTGCGCGCCAGCGGCTGCACGCTCACCGCGTTGTTGATCACGCACGGCCACTGGGACCACACCGGCGATGCCGCGCGCGTGCAGCACAGCGGGGTGCCGCTCTACGCGCACGAGGCGGACCGGGTGTTCATCGAGACGCCCGAGGTGATGGAGCTGTTCGCCATGCCCGGCCTGCGGCTCGAGGCCGCCCGGATCGACCGCGTGGTGCAACAGGGCGACACGTTCGAGCTGCTCGGCGAGACGGTCGAGGTCCGCCACGTGCCGGGGCATTGCCCGGGCAACGTGCTGTTCCATTTCCGCACTTCGGGCGCGGCCTTCGTGGGCGACGCGATCTTCGCCGGCAGCGTGGGCCGCACCGATTTCCCCGGCGGCGGCTTCGAGATGCTCGAGCAGTCGATCCGCACGCAGATCTACACGCTGCCCGACCGTACGGCGCTGTACCCCGGCCACGGACCGGAGACGGACGTCGCCACCGAGAAGGCCACGAACCCCTACGTGCGGGGCTGAGCGATGGACGCGCCGGTCGCCAATTTCCACGAGGCCTTCATGCGACGCGCGCTCGAGCTGGCGCGGCGCGGGTGGGGGACCACGCACCCGAACCCGCTCGTCGGCGCGGTCGTCGTCGAAGGCGGTGCGATCGTCGCCGAAGGGTTCCACGCCCGGGCCGGCGAGCCGCATGCCGAGATCGTGGCGCTGCGCGCCCTCGGCCGGAAACCCGCGGCCGACGCCACGCTCTACGTCACGCTCGAGCCCTGCAGCACCCACGGGCGCACGCCGCCGTGCACCGAGGCGATCCTGGCGGCCTGCCTGAAACGCGTGGTCGTCGGCGCCACCGATCCGAATCCCGCCCACGCCGGACGCGGGTTCGAGCGGCTCCGCGCGGCCGGCGTCGACGTCGTGACCGGCGTGCTCGCCGAGGACTGCGCCGACCTGAACCTGATCTTCAACCACTGGATCGTGCGGGGGCGGCCGTTGCTCGCCGCCAAGGTCGCCACGACGATCGACGGCCGCATCGCGTGCCGCACCGGCGAGTCCAAGTGGATCACCGGCGAGCAGGCGCGCGCGGATGTGATGCGCTGGCGCCGGCTGTTTCCCGCGATCGCGGTGGGCGCCGGCACGGTCGCCAGCGACGACCCGCTGCTCACGGCGCGGTTGCCCGAGGGCGAGTGGTGCCCGTGGCGTTTCGTCTTCGATGCGGCGCTGAGCACCACGACGCTCAACCCGCTCCCGCGGCTGTTCACCGACGAGAACCGCGGGCGCACGATCATCGTCACCAGCGACCGCCAGCATTCGGTGGTGGTGCGGCGGCTCGAGCAGCTCGGCGTGCGCGTGTGGCTGTTGCCCGCCGCCGATGGGGTGGTGGACTGCGACGCCTTCGCGGAGCGCTGCGGGCGCGAGGGCATCACCGGTGTGCTCGTCGAGGGCGGCTCGCGGTTGTTCAGCGCCCTGCTGCAGCGGCGCGCGATCGACTACCTGCTCTCGTACCGGGCGCCGCGGCTTTTTGCCGATGCGGCCTCGATTCCCGTGGCCACCGGGCTGCGCGTGGAGCTGCCCACGGTCGGCCTGCGGCTCGCCGAGGTGCGGCACGCGGTCTTCGGCGAGGACCAGCTCATGCGCGGGCGGGTCGTCTATCCCGAGAACCTGGAAATCGAACCCGCGGCGGGTGGCGAAACCGGCGAAAACGGGCATGATCACCACCATTGTGGCTGCGATCATGACTGACACCCTCGAGATCTTCTTCGCCACGGGCAACGCCCACAAGGTCGCGGAGATGCAGGCCCTCGCCAACGACTCGAAGCTCCCGGTGCGCCTGCGCTCCGCGAAGGACGCGGGTGGCATGCCCGCGGTGCCGGAGGACACCGGCACGTTCCTCGGCAACGCCCGCCAGAAGGCGCGCGCGCTCCACGCCAAGCTCGGCGGCGCGCAGTGGGTCCTGGCCGACGACAGCGGCCTGTGCGTCGACGCCCTCGGGGGCGAGCCGGGTGTGGAGTCGGCGAACTACGCCGGCCCCGCCGCCACCAGCGCGGCGAACCTCGCCAAGCTGCTCGGCAAACTGCAGGGCGTGCCGCGCGAGCGCCGGCTGGCGCATTTCACGTGCGTGGTGTTCGTGATCGATCCGGCGGGCCGCGAGCACAACTTCATCGGCCGCTGCGACGGCCGGCTGCTCGAGCGCGAACGCGGCCAAGCCGGTTTCGGCTACGACCCGATCTTCGTGCCCGAGGAGAGCCACCTCACGTTCGCCGAGCTCGGCGAGGCCGTGAAGAACGGCATCAGCCACCGCGCCCGCGCCTGGGCGATGTTCGCCGTGTGGTGGCGCAACCGCGGCGCGGCCTGAGCCGCGGG
>JAEZSJ010000231.1 GCA_023443985.1 Verrucomicrobiota bacterium
GCACGGTGCCGCTGCCGACGTTGAGGCAGATGTACGGCTCGATGCCGAGGAGTTCGCACAGGTCGAGGAACTCGTGCGTGCCGAAATGGTTGTTCTCCACGACGCCGCCCCAGTGGGAGTTGAACATCGACGGGCGCTTCTCGCGCGGGCCGATGCCGTCGCGCCAGTGGTATTCGTCGGCAAAACACCCGCCGGGCCAGCGCAGCTGCGGGACCTGGAGGTTCCTGAGCGCGGCGAGCACGTCGTTGCGGTAGCCCCGGGTGTTCGGGATGGACGAGTCGGGGCCGACCCAGATGCCCTCGTAGATGCAGTGGCCGAGGTGTTCGGAGAACTGGCCGTAGATGTTCTTGTTGATGACGGGGCCGGGCTTCGCGGCGTCGACGATGAGCTGGGCGTCGGCGGCCGAGGCGAGCGGGGCGAATGCGGCGGCCGCCAGCACGGCCAGAGCGGACAGGAGCGTGGTGCGCATAGGAAGGCGAAGAATGTGTGCGCTCCCGGGCGAAAACCAACCGCCGAGCACTTGACCGTCACGTGGGGCGGGCGCGGAAAGGCGCAGTGGCGGTGCGGCAGTTTGAACCATCCCGGGGGAGCTACCGCGCGGGGGCGGCTCAGCGCACGCGGCCGGCACGGATGGTCTCACGGTACCAGTGGTAGCCGAGCTTGGGGGTGCGGCGTTGCGTGGCGAAGTCGACGTGCACGAGGCCGAAGCGGCTGCGGTAACCCTCGGCCCACTCGAAGTTGTCGAGGAAGCTCCAGTGGTAGTACCCGCTGACCGGATAGCCCTCTTCCTTGGCGCGCAGGATCTGGCGCAGGTAGGCGCGCGAGTAGGCGATGCGGTCGACGTCGGACACGAGCCCGGAGGCGTCGGCGGCGGCGCTGTCGGAGAGGCCGTTTTCGCTGATGAAGACCGGCAGGTGCGGGGCGTTGTACGCCTCGGAGACGAGCCGGATGCCCCAGTAGGGCGCCTCGGGAATGATGCTCAGCCACGGCAGCCCGCCCTTCGGGTAACCGGCGGGAAGCGCGACGCCCTCGTAACCGCGGCCTTCTGACGACGCCTTGATGTAGCTGCCGGTGTAGCAGTTGAAGCCGAGCTCATCGAGCGGTTGGGCGATGATCCGCCAGTCGCCGTCGGCGACTTCCGGCAGGCGTTCGCGGTGCAGCTCCGCCCACGCGGGATCCCAGCGGCCGTGGAGGAGCGGGTGGAGAATGGCGCCGTTGACGAAGGAGTCGGCGAAGGCCCGCTTCGCCGCCGCAATGTGCTCCGGCGTCTCGACGATCGGCACGCAGCTCTCGAAGTTCTCCGCGCCGGCGATCCGGCAGGGGCGCGGCGAGGCGGCGCGGATCGCCTGGCAGGCGAGGCCGTGGGCGAGCAGGGTGTGGTGGATGATCTGCGACTGCTCGCGTGCGGTGGCCAGCGCGATGCCCGGGGCGTGGGGCGGGGTGCGCCCGACCGCGTAGCCGCTGTAGTAGGCGAAGGTGGCGATCTCGTTGAGCGGCATCCAGCGGTCGATCCGGTCGCCGAGGCGCGAGACCACGGCGCTCGCGTAGGCGGCGAAATCCTGGGCGACCTCGCGGCTTTGCCAGCCGGCGTAGCGGTCCAGCAACGGCTGCGGCAGGTCCCAATGGTAGAGCGTGGCGTGCGGGGTGATGCCGTGCTCGCGCAGGCAGTCGACGAGGCGGCGGTAGAAATCGACGCCCTTCTCGTTCACCGCGCCGCGGCCCTCGGGGATGATGCGCGGCCAGGCGATGCTGAAACGGTAGTGCTTCACGCCGAGCTCGGCCATGAGCGCGATGTCGGCGGCGAAGCGGTTGTAGTGGTCGGCTGAGACGTCGACGGTGCCGCCGTCGGCGATGCGGCCGGGCTGGCGGCAGAAGGTGTCCCAGATGCTGTCGCCGCGTCCGTCCGCGCGGGCGGCACCCTCGACCTGGATGGCGGCGGTGGCCACGCCCCATTCGAAGTCGGGCGGCACCGGCGAGGCGCCGCTGTCGTTACGGGACGCGGGGGCGGTGCCGGGGTGCTCGGTGGTGGTGGATGCTGAGGCGGCGGACGAGAGCACGGGCATGGCGAGGGCGGCGGCGGTGAGACCGAGGCCTTTGGTGAGGAAGCTGCGACGGGTGGTACTGGCGGGATGAGAGGCGGACATGGCGGGGAGTCGAACTAGGGATGCGGCACCCAGAGCGCGAGAGAACGGGACAGCGAGTGGGACCGGGGGTGCGGCGCGCGAGAGAGGGCGGGAGTCAGAGAGTCCGGTCGAAGACCGGACCTACTTCTTCGGCGCGAGGATTTCGATCAGCTCCTTGTCGGGCTGGCCGCAGAGCGCCGGGAGGCCGAGCCACTCGTAGATGCCGAAGTCGCCTTTGTACTCCCAGTTGGCGTAGGCGATGCCCTCGGCGGCGAAGAGGCCGACGAGGTCGCGGTAATAGGCGAGGCGGTCGGCGCGGGGCACGGTGGGCAGGCAGCCGAACTCGCCGCAGTAGAGCTGGAGGCCGAGCTCCTTGGCGCGGCGGATGGCCGGCTCGCACTCCTGGCGGAGCCGGGCGGGGCCCCAGTCGGCGGCGGCGTTGCCGACCTGGTTCCGGAGGCTCTCGTCGTAGTTGGCGGTCAACTTCGCAAAGGTGGCCTCGTCGACGATGGGACCGGGGTAGCTCACGGGGCCGGTGTAGACCTTGGTGGGCACCCAGTCGGCCTTGTAGTGGGTGAACAACTGCGGGGCGTAGGTGTGGAAACTGAGGATGATGTTCTTGTCGCCCGCGGGCACCTTCAGGAAGGGCAGGTTCTCCGGCATCTGCCAGCGGTTGGCGCCGAAGACGAGGACGCGGTCGGGCTCGAGCGCGCGCAGCATGGCGTAACAC
>JAEZSJ010000353.1 GCA_023443985.1 Verrucomicrobiota bacterium
CCTCGAAGGCCGCGGCGGCGCGCCGCACGGGCTCGTCGCGCGACGCATAGCCGGCCGGGCCGAGCCCACGTGCCGCCGATTCAAGCGATTCAAGGGTGGCGAGGTAGGCCACGCGGGTGGTGCCGGAGTCCGGCAGCCGCATGACGGTTTCCCGCAGTTGGCTCAACGCCCGCGCGGTGGCGGCGCTCAAGGCGGCATCCGGCGGCGCGGCGCGTTGTTCCCGCTGGATGGCGACCAAGGTGGTCTCCAGCGCGGAGAGCACGGCGCCGGTCGTCGCGGCGGACTGGTCGGACCGCCGGAGCTCCGCGAGCGGGGGGCCCGCCAACCAGACACTCGCGCACAACGCGCCGGTCGCCGCGACGGGCGCCCAGCGGCCGCGCACAAGATCGGAGATCAGGCGAGGGGCGGGAGGAAGATTCACCTTGGAGCAGCGCCGGGGTTTCGACGCGGGTAGGGAACACATCGGCCGGCCGGCGGCGGGCTTGAGGCCGGAGTCGTGCCGGGGGTGCCGGCCTCGCTGCCGGCGTGCGGCGGTCGCCCAGCGCGCGTGGCCCGGGCGGTCGCCGGGCTCAACCGGGACGAGTCGACGGAGGCCGAGAGGCGAGGGACGCGGACCGGACTTGCGGAGTGGCGACGGATTCGATGGCACCGCCCTCGGTGCTCCTTCTCGGCGGCTCGGCCCTCGTCACCCGACGGTTGCCGTTCGCGTCTCCAGCAACACCGCTCAGGGCGCCGGCTGCTCGGCGAGCGCGGCGATCTCCGGCGGCACGGCGAGCCCGAGCGTCGCGCAGTGCCGGAGCGCGGCCTGGAGCAGCAGGCGGGGCACCTGCGCCTCGCCCTGCGCGGTGGCGTATGCGGCGAGTGCGGCGAGCCGCTGGTCGTGCGGGGCGAGCTTCTCCGGGGCGAGCACGGCCTTCTCGGCGAGGAAGAAATGGAGCACGTGGTCGAGCGCCACCGCGTGGGCCGCCGGATCGGCGGGCAGGGCGTAGTCGAAGGGCGCCGGGCCGGGCTTGGCCGCCTCGATGTAGCCCAGGAGCACGGGCCAGAGCCGGGCGACAGCGTCGGCGCCCTCGTGGCGGAGGGTCTTCAGGAGCTTGTGTTTGCGGATGTCCCAGATCGTGAACTCGGCGGCCAGCAGCTCGCCGGCGGCGGAGGCGCGCACGGTGCCGGAGATGGCGTAGTCGAGCGGGGTCTCGCGTTTCGGGAACAACTGGCTGAGCTGCTCGGCCCGGAACGCGCGGGGCAGGCGCAGGAGCTCCTTCTCCTGGTCCAGGCCGGTGAGCGCGAGCGGCCGGTACGCCGGGGCAAACCAGCACGCCTCGGCGAGCGCGAACGGCAGCCCCCGCGCCAGCGACGCCAACGGGTGGTCGGCGGGCGCCATCTTCCCCTCGGCCGCGCCCTCGACGACGAGGGCGAACGGCGCGACGGCGAGGGCGCGCACGCGGTGGTTCTTGGTCGGCAGGAGGTTTTCGCCCTGCTCGAGGCCGTAGGTCCAGATCGGCTTGGAGATGTTGATCAGGTTGATGTCGACGCCCGTCGGCGCGGCCGGGGGCTCGGCGGGGGCGTTGGCGCGGAGCTCGAGGATCGCGCAGCGGAAGCCGTCGATGCGGTCGCGCATCGAATAAGTGGTGACGAGCGGCGCGACCAGGTCGAGCACCTCCTGCGCGGCGACCGCGTTGCGGCGATGGAGGTAGGCCTGGATGAGATTGATGCCCGGCGGGAGGCCGTGGAGGGCGGGTTCGTAACGGGGGGTGAGGAACTCGATGAGCGCGTCGATGTGGCCGGTGGCGCCGAGATCGCCGGAGATGCGGGTGAACGGCTCGGCGAGGTCCATGTCCGCGGTGGCGATCTGCTCGTAGAGCTGGAGGGCGGCGGGCAGGTCCTGCTTGTCGAGCAGCGCGCGGGCCTCGTCGAGCAGCGCCGGCACATCGAGGTCGCCCGCCGGCGCGAGGGGTGTCGGCACGGCGGCACCCGTCTCGCCGAAGGCGGAGCCGAGCGGGGCGGCGGGGGCCGGTTCGGAAGCGACAGGGCGCGCGGGGGCGGGTTGGCGGGGGGCGGGGGACGGCTTTTGGCCGAAGAGCGAGGAAAAGAAGCCCACGCTTCGTGGCTAGTGCGGGACGGGCGGCTGGCGAGGGCATTCTTCGCCGCGGGCCCCGCCGGGGCGCAACGTTACCATCGCTTTGCAGACCGCGGCTTGCCGGCCCGCGGCCGGTCCGTTTCCTCGGAGGGGTGAACGAGATCGGACAGCTCATCGCGCAACTGGGGATGCGGCCGTTGCCGGGCGAGGGCGGTTGGTTCGCGCCGGTGTGGCGCAGCGGCGAACGTCTGCCGGATGTCGGCTGGCCGGAGCGGCCCGGCCGCGCCGCGGGGTCCTCGATCCTCTACCTGCTCGCCGGGGCGGAGTTTTCCGCGCTGCACCGGCTGCGCAGCGACGAGATCTGGCATTTCCACGCCGGCGACCCGGTCGAGCTGCTCCGCCTCGACCCGACCAGCGGCGGAGGCGACTGGATACGGGTCGGTCCCGCGGTGCTCGCCGGCGAGGCGCCGCAGGTGGTGGTGCCCCGCGGGCACTGGCAGGGCGCGCGGCTGGTGCGCGACGGCCGCTGGGCGTTGCTCGGCTGCACGATGGTCCCCGGCTGGGACGACGCCGATTTCGAGCTCGGGCGGCGCGCGGAACTGGCGGCGATGTGGCCGCAGTTCGCCGCCGACATCGCGGCGCTCACGCGCGGCGAGGGCTGAGGCGCGCCTGCCGCCCCCGGGCGGCGGATTTTTGCATTCGCGCGGGGGATTGTGCCGTTGCACAACAAGATCCGCACCATGTCCGGCCCACGGCCCAAACTGCTCTCCCACCTGCTCGGCGTGCCGGGCGCGCTGAAGGTCTGGAAACTGTTCTCCCACTCCCGCGCCCGCCTGAGCCTGGCCGACATGCGGCAGGAGTATTCACTGGCTGGACTCGGCGAGACCGACGCGCCGGCGGACGACCCCTGGCCCCTCTGGGAGCGCTGGCTCGGCGAGGCGGTGAAGGGCGGGATCCGCGAGCCCAACGCCATGGTCGTCGGCACGGCCGACGCGACCGGCCGCCCCGCCTCGCGGCTGGTGCTGCTGAAGGGCGCCGACCGGCGCGGGTTTGTGTTCTACACCAACTACGGGAGTGCGAAGGGCGCCGATCTCGCCGCCAACCCGCGCGCTTCGCTGCTGTTCCCCTGGCACGACCTCGAGCGGCAGGTGATCGTCAACGGCGCGGTCGAGAAGACGACGCCCGAGGAGACGGAGGCCTATTTCCATGTGCGGCCGCTGGGCAACCAGATCGGTGCGTGGGCCTCGGCGCAGAGCTCCGTGCTCACCGGCCGCGAGGATCTGGAGCGCCGCGTCGAGCAACGGATGGCGGAGTTCCGCGGCAAGGTGGTCCCCGTGCCGCCGTTCTGGGGCGGGTTCCGGGTGGTGCCGACGACGATCGAGTTCTGGCAGGGCCGGCCGAGCCGGTTGCACGACCGCCTGCGCTACACGCGCCGGCCGGACGGCACGTGGTCCCGCGAGCGGCTCTCGCCGTAGCCCGGCCCGCGTTGCGCGGGCGCGAGGACGCAGACTGTTGTCGCGGGCGGACGGAAATTTGCGTCCTTGGGCGGCGGGCGGGGGATTGGACTTTTCGCGGCATCTGCATTCTAGATGCCGCTCCGACGGGCCCGCGCCCGGGTCCGGCGTCTTGCCATGAAACTCTACATCGTCCGCCACGCCCATGCCGTGTCCGAGGAGGAGGATCCGGCGCGACCCCTCAGCGCGGAGGGCCGCGAGGCGGCGCAGGAGATGGCCCGTTGGCTGCGGCGCTGCACGGCGCCGGATGTGGAGGAGATCTGGCACAGCGCCCTCGTGCGGGCGCGGGAGACGGCGGAGCTCTTCGCCGAGGGACTGCGGCTGAAGTCGCGGCTGCGCGAGGTGCCGGGGCTGCTGCCGGAGGTGCCGCCCGCGACGATGGCGACGGCGCTCGGCCGTCACCATAATTCGGTGATGATTGTCGGCCATGAACCGCAGCTCTCCGCGCTGGCCGGCCTGCTGCTCGGCCTGACGGACGGCGTGGTGGAGTTCCGGAAGGGCGCGGTGCTGTGCCTGGACCGCCCGATGCGCGGCGGACCGTGGACGCTCGCGTGGCTGGTGAGTCCGCCGCTGATCGCCGGTGGGGACTAGCACGGGGCGACCGGAGCTGCGCCCCGGCACCGTCCACCGGCGTCAAGGGCCCGGACCCGGAGACGCCCCGGGCGCCGCGCGGGGGATTCGGGGCTTGGTTTCCCGGCCGCGGCCGGGAATCTCGCAGCATGCGGCTCTTCCTCACCGGGGCGTCCGGCCTGCTCGGCGGCAACTTCGCCGCGGTCGCCGCGCGCGCGGGCCACGAGGTGACCGGCACCGTGGGTGCGTGGGCGGGCGCGCCGATCGTCGGCCTGGCGCGGCAGGTGCGGCT
>JAEZSJ010000079.1 GCA_023443985.1 Verrucomicrobiota bacterium
ACATCATCCAGTCGCAGATCGTCGACCTGATGAGCGGCAACCACCAGATCATGGCCGTGGGCGACGACGCGCAGAGCATCTACTCCTGGCGCGGCGCCAACGTGGAGAACATCCTCACCTTCCCCGAGCGCCACCCCGACACGGTCATCCACCGCATCGAGACCAACTACCGCTCGTCGCCCGAGATTCTCGCCCTGGCCAACGGCGTCATCCAGGCCCAGCCCTCCGGCCGCCGGTTCGAGAAGGAGCTCCGCGCCGCCCGCCCGCCGCACCTCAAGCCCTACCTCGTGCCCGCGATGGATTCGCGCGAGCAGGCCGCCTTCATTGTCCAGCGCCTCCGCGGCCTGGGCGACGCCGGCTACCGGCTCGACGATGTCGCCATCCTCTACCGCGCCCATTTCCAGGCGCTCGACATCCAGCTCGAGCTCACCCGGCTCAACGTCCCCTACCAGATCACCAGCGGCGTCCGCTTCTTCGAGCAGGCCCACATCCGCGACTACATCGCGCTGCTCCGCTTCCTCTACAACCCGGCCGACTCGATGGCGTTCCTGCGCTTCACGGTGCTGTTGCCAAAGATCGGCGACAAGGGCGCGCAGAAGCTGCTCGCCCTCGCCACCGAGGCGGCGAGAACCCGCAACGTGAAGGTCGTCGAGGCGCTCGGCCACCCGGATGTCGTCGCCAAGGTGCCCAAGGACGCCAAGGAGGACTGGCCCAAGCTCGTGCTCTCCCTCCAGGACATGTACGAGACCATGCTCCGGAAGAAGCCGTGCGACGTGGTCGAGATCGGCCTCGACGGCTGGTACGGCGACTACCTCAAGGGCGCGTATTCAAACTATTCCTCCCGCATGGACGACCTGCGGAGCCTCATCGGCTTCTCCGCGCGGTTCGACGACATGCAGGAGCTGCTCGCGCAGATCGTCCTGCTCACCTCCGAGACCGGCGACAAGAAGGTCGACCCCGAGGAGGACGCCCTCCGGCTCACGACCGTCCACCAGGCGAAGGGGCTCGAGTACGGCGTGGTGTTCCTGATCGGCCTGGCCGACGGCATGTTCCCGCTGCGCCGCGCGCTCGAGAGCGGCGACCTCGAGGAGGAGCGCCGGTTGTTCTACGTCGCGGTCACCCGGGCGAAGGACGAGCTCTATCTGTGCTACCCGCGCATGTCCTCGGGCAAGGGCGGCCCGATCAGCTCGCTGCAGCCGAGCCAGTTCCTCGCCGAGCTCGACGACTCGCTCTACGAGGAGGTCCGGCTCCGCCGCAGTTGGGAGCGAAGCTGGTAGGGGCGCTCCACCCGCCGCGCACGCCGCCGCGCCCCGGCCCGGGCGGTCCGGCCGGCCGGCGGCGCCCTCAGCTCCGGGCCAGCCACCGGCGGGCGTTGGTCTCCTCGAAGAAGATGTGCATCTCCAAGTTCGGGAGCCTGGTCAGGGTCTTGAAGACGTGGGCCAGGTACTCGCCCTCCTTCGTTGTGGCCACCAGCGCCACCCGGATCGGGTTCGGGATCGGCACCAGCATCTGCTTGCGGGCGTAGTGGTACGTCTCGGTCAGCTCGAAGGAGAAGCCCGTCACCGCGTCGAACCGATGGAGCACATCCGGGGCGAAACCGAGCGAGCGGCCGATCCGCGGCATCTCCTCGGCGAACACCTCGAGATCCTCCCGGCTGACGACCTCGCGCCAGGCAACGCAGACGAGCCGGTCGTGGACTGTGCAGGTAAACGGCATGGGGCGAACGCGATCCCGCGCAGTATCGGCCCGATCACGCCGACCTGAACCCGGATCCCGCCGCCACCGGCGAAACCGGGAGCCGCCAGGGGCTCCGGCTCCGGCATCGGCGCACCCGCGTGCGTTCTCCCGCCCGCGGCGACCGACACGCTCGCCACCTGGCCACAAGCCGGGCGCCACACCATCTCGTGGATTTCGGCTTGGCGCCCCCGCCCCGCCGCGCTCCCACTTGTGCCTTTTTCGCGTCCCATGCTGCTCTTCCTCGACCTGCTCGGCACCCTCGCCTTCGCCTTCACGGGCGCCTTCCGCGCCGTCAAACACGAGCTCGACTGGCTCGGCGTGATCGTGCTCGCCACGATGACCGGCGTGGGCGGCGGCATCCTGCGCGACCTGCTGCTGGGTGAAACGCCGCCGCTGGCGCTCCGCCAGCCCGTGTACATCGCCATCTGTATCCTCGGCGCCGTGCTGACCATCGTCGCCAAACGCAAGATCGCCCCGCACTGGGACTGGGTGTTGATCGCCGATGCCCTCGGTCTCGGCTTCTTCGCCGCCATCGGTGCCGCCCGCGCCGCCCAGGCCGGCGCCAACCCCATGACGATCGTCCTGCTCGCCGGGCTCACCGCCGTGGGCGGCGGGATGGTCCGGGACCTGCTCGTGTGCGAGATCCCGCTGGTCCTCCGGAGCGACTTCTATGCGACCGCGGCGTTGATCGGCGGTGTGGCGTTCTGGCTGCTCTCGTTCACGGACCTCCCCCAGACCCCCCGTCTGCTTCTCACCACCGGACTGACCTTCGGCCTGCGCCTCTTCGCCATGCGCCGCGGCCTCGAACTGCCCAAGATGCGCCGCCTTCCCGATTCGCCTTCGGCCATCGCCCGCCGACGCGGGCGGAACCGCTGAGCCGGTGGGGGCGTCGGCCCCGTGCCCCGCATCAGGCCTGCGGTTCCCGTGCGAGCCAGCGCCGCGCGGCGGCCTCCTCCGCAAAGACTCTCATCTCGAGATTTTGGACACGATTGAGGGTCTTGAAGACCGCGGCCAGCGCCTGCCCCGTGGACGAGGTCACCACCATCGCGGCGCGGATCGGGTTCGGAATCTTCATCTGCTTCACCTGGAGCGAGTACTGGTACACGGCGATCGGCTCGAAGCTGAACCCGCTGGTCTCGTCGAAGGTGTGCAACACATCCGGGGCGAAGCCCAGTTGCCGGCCCACCAGCGGCATCTCCTTGCCGAAAGCATCCAGATCGTCCTTCGCGATCAGTCCCCGCCAGCGCACATGCACGATCGAACCTTCGAGAGTATGGGCGTAGGGCATGATGGCGCGGCGAACCTGCCGCAGATTCTCCCGTAACCACCGGAGCGGACAAGCACCTTCTCCCGTCGCCCCGGCCGGGTCGCGCCGCGGCGCTCGCGTGCCCACTGGACGGATGCGAATCCGCCGCGCAGGTCCAGACCTGCGCGGCGGCCCCACAATCCTGCCGCCTTTCAGCACGTGAAGGGCAGCATAGAAGTCCCCGGCCCGTGCGACCGGGTGACGAACTCACCGAAAAGGGTCCGGCCCCACGTGCCCTCCGCCGCGGCAGCTGGCGCGGCGGAGCCTTCTGCGAGTCGCACCCGACGGGAGTGAGAAGGCGGCGTTTTCATAAAGAGCGGAGGCTTCCGCGTGCATCGGTTCGCCGCAGGACAACTTGAGCACCGAACCCCCGCGGCGCGGCCCCCGGCCGCGAGCCCGGCGCCGTACCGCGGCATTGCTCTTCCGCCGCTCCGCCGCCCACACTGCCGCCGATGCCAGCGCTCCAGTTCATCCCGCCCCCGAGAAGTCTCCGCCACCTCCGCGGCGTGTTCCCGCTCTCCCAGGCCAGACGCCTCGTGCTGCCCGCCGACTCCGGCCCCGCGACCGACGCCCTCGCCCAGCGCATCGTCGACGAGATCGGGCAGCGCACCGGCACGCCGGCATTCCTCTCGGAGGGCGACGGCGCGATCGAATGCACCACCGATCCGTCCGCGGCGCCGCAAAGCTACACGCTCGCCATTTCCCCCCGCGGCGTCGCGATCACCGCGGCGGACGACACCGGCACCTTCTACGCGCTCCAGACCCTGCTCCAGATCGTCCGCCAATGCGCCACCGAGCTGCCGGCGCTGAAGATCGTCGACGCGCCCGACTACCCCGTGCGCGGCTTCTACCATGACCTCTCCCGCGGCAAGGTGCCGACCCTCGCCACCCTCTGCGCGCTCGTCGAGAAGATGGCCCATTACAAGCTGAACCAGCTCCAGCTCTACGTGGAGCACACGTTCGCCTTCAAGAACCATCCCGACATCTGGGCCGGCTCCGATCCGCTCACCGCCGACGACATCCGCGCACTCGATGAACACTGCGCCCGGCACCACATCGAACTCGTCCCCTCGCTCAGCACCTTCGGCCATTTCTACACCGCGCTCGTCGCCCCGCGGAAGCAACACCTCAACGAATACGACCTCGACGGCTCCGCGCTCCCCTTCTCGTGGTGGGACCGCATGGGCCACTACACGCTCGACAGCCGCCATCCCGACGCCTTCGCGCTCGTCGCCGAGATGATCCGCGAGCTGCGCCCGCTCTTCCGGTCCAGTCATTTCAACCTCTGCTGCGACGAGACCTTCGACCTCGGCAAGGGCCGCAACGCCGCCTTCGCCGCCAAGCACGGCGTCGGCCGCCTCTACGTCGACTTCCTCAAGCAGCTCTGCGGCGTCGTCCGCAGCCAGGGCGCCGTCCCCATGTTCTGGGGCGACATCGTCGGCAACCACCCCGAGCTCGTCCGCGAGGTCCCGACCGACGCCGTCGCGCTCGACTGGGACTACTCCGCCGACCTCCACGACACCAAGAGCGCGCTCTTCCGGAAAGCCGGCCGCGCCTTCTATGTCTGCCCCGGCTGCTGCGGCTGGGACCGCTGGGTGAACGACCTCGACACCGCCACCGCCAACATCCTCGGCTTCGCCCGACGCGGCCGCCGCACCGGCGCCGCCGGCTTCCTCAACACCGACTGGGGCGACCGCGGTCACATCAACTTCCTCGGCAACAGCCACCACGGCCTGCTCCTCGGCGCCGCCGCGTCATGGAATGTTCGTGGCTCCACCGCCGCCGGTTTCGACACCGCGTTCAACACCCTCGAGATCGGCGATTCCTCGCAACGCTACGCGAAGCTCCTGCGCGAGATCGGCAGTGCCGCCGTCGTGCCATGGAAACAGCTCGTGCTCTGGTTCGACCCGTCGCCGCACCGCCCCGCCGACTGGTGGGACACCGCCACCGGCCTGCCCGTCGGCCTGCTCGCCCTCGACCCGGCGGAGTGCTTCGCCGCGCACGCCAAGCTCGAGAAGCTCCGCGCGCAACTCGCCCAGGTCGCGGCCGCCGCACAGCCGCAGGACCCGCTCGCGTTGCGCGAGGCGCTGGTCGGCGCGCGCGGGCAGGCTCTCCTGCAAGCCCTCGGCGGCGTGCTCGTTTGCCACGCCCGCAAACGCAAGCCGCCGCGCGGGCTGGACGCCGCCGCGATCGCGGACGACCTGCGCCGTTTCGAGGCCGAGGTCTCTGCGCTCTGGCACGAGCGCAACCGCCCGTCGGAATACTTCCGCGTGCGCGCGGCGTTGCTGGAGCTCGCCCGCCGACTCGACCGCGCCGCCCTCGGCCTGCCGTGGCTGCGCACCGCGCGCGCTCTGCCAGCGCTGTAGGGCCGGCCTCCGACCGGCCGCCATCGGCCAGCGGGCAACATTTGCCCCGGGTCCGTCCCTCCGCACAGCAAACGCTCCCCCGCGTCGCCACGCATTCGCGGATTGCCCGCGCGCCCCCCGCTGCACTTCGCTGCCTGTCGCGCCATGCCGTACCTGATCCTCGTATCGCTGCTCTGGGCCTTCTCGTTCGGCCTGATCAAGACGCAGCTTGCCGGCATCGACAGCGCCTTCGTCGCGGCCGCGCGGCTCGCGCTCGCGCTGGCGGTTTTCCTGCCGTTTCTCCGCCCCCGCGCCGCGACCCGCACCGCCGCGCTAGCGCTGGTCGGCATCGGCGCGGTGCAGTTCGGGTTGATGTACCTCGCGTACCTCGCCGCCTTTCGTTCGCTCGCCGCCTACCAGGTCGCGCTGCTGACGATCCTCACCCCGGTCCTCGTGTGCCTGGTCGACGACGCCCTGGAGCGGCGCATCCGCTGGCAACCGCTGCTGGCCGCCGCGATCGCCGTGGCCGGCGCGGGCGTGGTCGTGGCGAAACAACCGCTCGGCCGCGCGGAATGGACCGGCATCGCGCTCGTGCAAGCGTCGAACCTCTGTTTCGCGCTGGGCCAGGTGCTCTACCGCCGCTGGAAGCTCTCGCGGCCCGCGGTGCGCGACCGGGAGGTGTTCGCATGGCTCTATCTCGGCGCGGCACTGGCCACCGTGCCGCTCGCGTGGCGCCAAAGCGATCCTGTCGCGTTGCTGACCGCGTTGCAGCCGGCGCAGCTCGGGGTGCTGCTCTACCTCGGGATGGCCGCCTCGGGCCTGGCCTTTTTCCTCTGGAATCTCGGCGCCGTGCGCGTCTCCACCGGCACGCTGGCCGTCATGAACAACGCCAAGACACCGCTCGGCGTCGCCGTCTCGCTGCTGGTGTTCGGCGAGCAGACGGATCTGCCCCGCCTGTTGCTCGGCGGCGGCCTCGTCGTCGCCGCCGC
>JAEZSJ010000166.1 GCA_023443985.1 Verrucomicrobiota bacterium
GATGCTGGCGGTCAGCCGCGGGGAGCCGGCGCGGCTGCTGGTGCGGGCGGACCCGGCGGAGCCGGCGGGCTACCTGCGTTTCCTCGTCACCGCCGTGCCGGACGGGGCCGGCTGGCGGGCGTACGACGACGGGTGTGTGCTGCCGGCCGGGGTGGTCCTGCTGCCGCCCGACGCGTTGGGCCCGGTCGGTCCCGGTGCAATCCGTGCGGCGGATACGGACTGGAGCCGCGGCTCCGGCGGGGCGCTGCGCTCGACCGCGTTGCGGGCGCCGGCGGACAGCGGGGGCGTGGCGGAGCTGCTCGGAAGCACCGCTTGGTGGGCGGTGCATTTCGCGCCCACCGGAGGGACGCTGGGCGGCCAACTGGTGGTCGCCCGCGGGCGGCCGGTCGACAGCGCCTCTCCGGTCACCGTGCTCTGCGAGGAGCCGGAGGATGTGGCGGGGCTGGCGATCTCGGTGAACGGCATGGCCACGGTGCTGCACGGGCGCGCGGAGTTCTGAACGATGGCCGGCCCGCGACAACGCCCCTGCGCCGGTGCCCGCGGCCTCTCGTTGGTCGAGGTGCTCGTGGCGGTGGCACTCTGCGCCGGCGCGGTCCTCGCGGTGGTCGCACTGTTCGGCCCGACCGAGCGGGCGCTCCGGGACGCGACCGACCGCCGCACCGCGATACGGCTGGTCGAGCGCGTCGAGGCGGAGCTCCAGCGGGTCGGCTTCACCACGGTCGCGGCCGTGCTGGCGGAGGGGGCCGAGCTCGAACTGGTCGCCCGCTCCGACGGCGCGCAGGTGGTGCCGGCGGCGGAGCCGGCCGGCGATCCCGCGACGGACGCTGCGCGCGGAATCCCCGCCGCCGAGCGTTACTTCCACATCAAGGTCTCCCGGGCGGTGCGGCCGAGTCCATCTCCGGCGGTCATTATTCTAGAAATACGCGTGGGCTGGCCGTGGCGAGCGGCGCCGGACGGGACGCCCGCGCCGGATCCGCAGCGCGCGGAGTTGTGCTTCCACACCGCGCTCAACCGATGAACTGCGCTCCGGTCAACATGCGGGTACGGCCACCGACCACGGGCTTCACGCTCATCGAGCTGCTGGTCGCCAGCGCGATCACCGTTCTGCTCGCGGGCCTGATGATCGGGCTGCTCGCGCACATGACGCGCACCTGGGCACGGGCCGGCGGCGGGCTGGCAGCGCGCCAGCAGGCGGAGGCGGCGCTCGACGTGCTCGCACGCGATCTCCAGGCGGCGGTGCTGCGTCGCGATGGACGCGTGTGGCTCGCCGCCACGATCCAGCCCGACCAGAGCGGCGCGGGCGACGCTGGCGGCACCCTCGGATCCTGGTCCCCCGACGTCCGCAAACCCGGGGCGGCGAATCCGGGCACCGCGGAGTCTTCGCTCCTGCTGGAGCCCGCCAGCGGTCGGCTCGAGGACTGTCGTTTCGGCATGGCGGGGGTATGGCTGCGTTTCGTGACGAACGTGCCCGGGCGCAACACACAGCCCGGCGACACGTCCGCCCCGCGGGTCGTCTCGTACCAGCTCGTGCGGCGCGCGGTGAGCGGTGCCGCGGGGGCGGCGCGAAGATACGCGTTGTTCCGCGCGGAAGTTCGCCCCGCCGCCGACGAGAGTCCGGCGCGCGAGCGGTCGGTGTTCGCGGTGGGTTCCGATGTGTTCGCGGCCGAATACAACTCGGCCGCCGGCGGCGGGAACCTCGGCGATGCCGGCACGGTGCGGCGGCCCCGTCGCGATCTGCTGCTCGCCAACGACGTGGTCGACTTCGGCGTGCGGTTCGTCCGGCGCGACCCGACCGCGCCGGCCGGCGAGCGGGTGCTGTTTCCCACGGGGAACGGGAACCTCGGTTTCGCCGCGACGACGGACACCGAGGCGCGTCCGCCGAGTCCGGCCGTGGCGACGAGCGCGATGACCCACGGCTTCCCGACCGGGGCGGAGTTGTTTGTGCGCGTGCTCACCGAGGAGGGCGCCCGACAGATCGAGGCGCTCGAGGCTGGCCGGCTGGAGGGGCGGGGCTGGTGGGAGGTCGCGCTCGCGCACTCCGTGGTGCTCACCCGCCGGACCGCACTGGAGGCGGCGCCGTGAGGACACCGCGCGACGGCTTCGCCGTGGTGCTGGTCGCGGCGTTGCTCGCGGCGATCGTGCTGCTGCTCGTGGCGCTGGCCGCACTGGCCCGCGGCGAACTGCGCACGGTGCGGCAACAGGCGGCGGCCGAGGCGGCGCGGCGCAACGCCCTCGTCGGGCTGCGCGTCGCGATTGGACGGTTACAGGAGGCGGCCGGCCCCGACGCCCGCAGCGCGGCGACGGCGCAACACCTCGGCGCCCGCAACGCGCGGTGGACCGGCGTGTGGGCGGACGACGGCGCCCCCGTCTGGCTCGTCTCGGGGCGGCCGGCGGACGCGGACCCCGCGGTGACGACCTCCGGACCGGCCGCAAACGGCGCGTTGCTCGTGGGCGCGAACACCTGCTCGGCGGCGGACGGCGCGGTGGCGGCGTTGTTTGAGCCGATCGCGGTGACGGGGCAGACGGGGATGGCCGGGACCGTGGAGGTGGGGCGGTACGCGTTCTGGATCGGCGACGAGGGCGTGAAGGGAAACGTCGGCGTGGCCGATCGCGTCGACCGCGTGCCGATTCCGCGGTGGCCGGAGGCCGACGACCCGGTGACCACGGCCGCGGAGCGCGGGCGGTTGCGGCAGTTGGTCGCGCACCGGGCGGGCAACGACGCGGTGGACGGGTTCGCGCTGGCGGCGGAGAACGTGGCGGGCGCGCAGGAGCGCTGGGCGCAGTTCGGCGCGGCGCTGACGCCGGCGCAGCTGCGCTTCCAGCAGCTCACGACCGCGCAGGAGACGGAGAACTTCCGGGCTTTTCTCCGGCGACGGTATCATGATTTCACGGTCGGCTCGGCCGGCGTGCTCGCGAATGCGGCGAGCGGTGGACTGCGGCGCAACTTCAGCGATCTCCGGGACGGCGCGCTGCCGGCCGCGGTGCGCGACCTCGAGCGGTTCCGTCCGGTGGCGGGGCGGTTGCCGATCACGGCCGGCACGGCGGCGGCCGGCGAGCCGAGCGCGCAGGTGAAGCCGGTCGTCACCGAGTGGGCGGTCGATTTCGTGCCGTACCGCGAGGAGGGCGGCGAACGCCTGCTGCTCGGCTGCCGCCTGCGCGTGGAGCTGTGGAATCCGTTCAACCTTCCGCTGGCGCATGACGCGCGCGGTGTACCGGATTTGTGGGTGCGCATGGACGGCGCAGCCGGCGACCGGTCGGGCGGACTGCCGGCGGTGCGTGTGCGCGGGCCGGCGGGCGAGGTGGGCGTGTTCGAGCTCGGCGCCGTGCTCGGGCCGGCGCGGACGGTCGGTCTCGACCTCGGCGGGGATCTCGCGGCCGGCCGGGTGGCCCGCGTCGAGGCGGTGGTCGCGAGCGGCTGGGACACCGGCCTTGTGGCCGCCGATCCCACGCCGGAGGATGCGAGTGACGATGTGCTCCACTTCGAGGCGGCGGAGGAGGCGTCGCGCACGCTCACGCTCGTGGTGACCACGCCGGAAGGTTCGGTGCTGACCCGGCTGAGCGGGTTCCCCAGCCCGGGCTTCGCGCGAGCGGGCTCCGGCGGCTGGACGGTGGCGGCCAATTCGCCCTTCGCCGCGGGCGACGAGGCGGTGGCGCGGAGCGGCCTGAGCTACCATTTCCGGCTCGATCCCGCGCGGCGGAGTTGGGCCGACTGGGTCGAGCCGGCGGCGCCGTCGACTGGGGCTCCTGATCTGCTGGCGACGGAGGTCGCGTGGGAGCCAGGGTGGTGGCGTTCGGTCGGGGCGGATCCGGCCGGGGGCGCAGCGGCGGTGCGGGCGCAGTTTGCCGGCGACGAGTTGTTCTCCGACGGAACGGTGCTTGCGCCGTGCGATTTCACGGTGCAGCGCAACCTCGGCATCGCGGCGCTCGGGCGGCTTGCGCTCGCCGGTGAACGGGCGTCCGGAATCGGGAATTCCTGGGGCGGCGCGCGCAACGCGGTCTTCGACGACGCGTTCTTCAATCCGGTGCCGTCGAGTTGGCGCCCCGGCGAGATCCTGCCGAACGTGCGGCATCGCGCGGTGACGGACCCGGCCGGACGCGAGCCGACGGCCGGGGAGTTGGCCGCCGTGGGCGCGGCGCGGTTCCTCCTCGTCGACGGCGCGTTCAACGTGAACTCGACCTCGGCCGACGCATGGACCGTGGTGCTCGGGCGGGCGGTGCCCGGCTGGGCGGACGCGGCCGGGGCGGCGGCGGACCTCGAGAATCCGTTCTTCGTGCTCGGACAATCGGCGCCGTTCGCACCGGCCGGCGCGCGGGGCGTGCGGCAGTTTCCCGACGCGGCGATCCACGCGCTCGCGCGCGAACTGGTGCAACGCCTCGGCGCCCGCCCGCGGCCGTTTCGCTCGCTTCGGGAGTTCGTGAGCAGCGGGGTGTTGCAGGACGCGATCGACGCGGCGGGGCTGAACACGCGGCCGGAGTTCTGCGCCGATCTGGGC
>JAEZSJ010000137.1 GCA_023443985.1 Verrucomicrobiota bacterium
TGCAGGGCGAGCCCACCTGGTCCGTCGCCCAGTCGTTCGACTCCCCCGCCGAGGAGCGCCTCTTCGGCCTCGGTCAGTTCCAGGACGGCTTTCTGAACGTGCGTTCGCTGCCGCGTCGTCTCACTCAGGTGAACACGCAGATCGCGATTCCGTTCCTCGTGTCCAGCCGCGGCTTCGGTCTGCTCTGGCACAACTACGGCCTCACCGAGTTCAACCCGGCCGACGAGCGGATCGTCCTCTCCCCGGCGATCAACGATGGGGCGACGACCGCAGTCGATGTCACCACCACCGAAGGCACACGCCGCGAGGTCCGCCACGAAGGTGTTTTCGCCGGCCGGTTCACGGTCGCCACCGGCGGGCGGCACGCCTTCTTTCTCGATGTCGGGCAGAAGATGGCGCGCCGCTGGCACGTCGAGATCGACGGCCGCACTGTCGTAGACTTCGAAAACCTCTGGCTGCCGCCGACCACGAGTTGGTTCACGGACCTCGCGGTGGGCGAACACACGGTCCGTGTGTTCGGCGTGAAGGAGGATCATCCCGTGTTGAGCTTCCGCCCGGCCGGCACGACCACGGAATTCCGCTCACCCGTCGCCGAGGCGCTCGACTACATCGTGATCGCGGGCCACGGCGATCAGATCACTTCCGCCTATCGCCAGCTCACCGGCGCGGTACCGCTGATGCCGCGCTGGGCGCTTGGCTACATCCATTGCCGCGAACGCTACAAGAGCCAGGCGGAGTTGCTCGCCAACGCCGCCGAGTTCCGCGCGCGCCGCCTGCCGCTCGATGTGATCGTGCAGGACTGGCAGTACTGGGGCCGCCATGGTTGGAACGGCATGCGCTTCGACGAGGCCGACTACCCGGACCCCGCCGCGATGGTGCGCACGCTCCACGAGGCGGATACGAAGCTGATGCTCTCGGTCTGGTCGAAGATCGACCCGCAGTCCGAGGTCGGCCGGGCTGTCGGCGAGCGCGGCCTCTTCATCCCCGGCACCGATTGGGTGGACTTCTTCAACCCCGCGGCGGCCGGTTTCTACTGGGAAAACTTTCGCACCCGCCTCGTGCAGCTCGGCATCGACGCCTGGTGGCTCGACGCCACCGAGCCCGAGAACGACGACCTCGCCGGCCGGCGCACGCACCTCGGGGCAGGGGAGACGGTGCGCAACATCTACCCGCTCTTCGTGAGCCGCACCGTCTATGAAGGGTTCCGCCGCGATCGGCCCGACCGCCGCGCCTTCATCCTCACCCGGAGCGCGTTCCCCGGACAGCAGCGCTACGCCTCCGCCACGTGGTCCGGCGACATCGGCCACAGCTGGGAAACCCTGCGCCGCCAAGTCGCCGCGGGCCTCAACTACGTCGTCACCGGCCTGCCATGGTGGACGACCGACACCGGCGGCTTCTTCCGCCCCGGCGCCGACCAGTATACAAGCGAAGAATACCGGGAGCGTTTCCTCCGCTGGCTCCAATTCTCGACCTTCACGCCGCTCATGCGCGTACACGGCTACCAGACCGACACCGAGCCGTGGCGTTACGGGGAGGCGTTCGAAGCGGAGACCCGCCGCTGGCTGGAACTGCGCTACCGGCTGCTGCCGTACCTCTACGGCGAGGCGGCCCGGGTGAGCTTTGCCGGCTCCACGCTCATGCGCCCGCTCGTGCTGGATTTCCCGCACGACCCGCAGGCGCTCGACCAGACCGCGGAGTTCATGTTCGGCCGCGCGTTGCTCGTCGCCCCGGTGCTCGCGCCAGGCGTGGCGGAGTGGCCGGTCTATCTGCCGGGGAACCCGGGCGGTTGGTACGACTTCTGGACCGGCGAACATGCCGACGGCGGGCGCACGCTCCGTGCCGCCGCGCCGCTTGAGCGGGTGCCGCTCTTTGTGCGCGCCGGGTCCATTCTCCCGCTCGGTCCAGTCATGCAGCACAGCGGCGAACAACCCGCCGCGCCGCTCGAGCTCCGCATCTATCCCGGTGCCGACGCGACCTTCACGGTCTACGAGGACGACGGCGAAAGCTACGCCTACGAACGCGGCGAGCGCGCGACCTGCGAACTCGACTGGGACGACGCCACACGCACGCTTCGCCTCGGCGCCCGGCAGGGCTCGTTCCCCGGCATGGTTCCAACCCGCCGCTTCGAAGTCCGGCTCTGCAACGCCGGTGCTCCGACACCGAATCGGACAATCATCTACGACGGCGCCGCCCAGAGCGTCGCATTTCCGTGAGCGCAGCGCTCGTCCACCCCAGCGCCCCACATTCCTTCTCCACGCCCAACCAACTCACTCCTTTTCCTCCGGTCCGCCCGCCCGTTTTCTTGCTTCAGGCCGAAGACGCTGCGCCCCGCCAACTCCCGGGCACGACGTCTGCGCTCCGCCGCTAATCTGCCATCCTCCCAACCACCGCGCGACGCCCGCCCGACGCGTCGCTACTCCATCATGGACCACGCCCGCCGCCTCCTCCTCACCGCCGGTCTCGGAGTGGGCTTTGCCATCGCGGCAAGCGCTCAGATTCCCAGCACCGCCATGCCCACTGTCATCGTCGGCACGGCGGCGGAACCGGTCGCGCCGGGCAAGTTCCAGCCGACTTGGGAATCGCTCCAGCAGTACCGCGTGCCCGAGTGGTTCCGCGACGCGAAGTTCGGCATCTGGGCGCACTGGGGACCCCAATGCCAGCCAGCGCGCGGCGACTGGTACGCCCGCGAGATGTACTCGGAAGGGCACAACAAGTACCGCGAGCACATCGCCCTCTACGGGCATCCAGCGAAGAAGGGCTTCAAGGACGTCATCAACGCCTGGAAGGCCGAGCAGTGGGACCCCGAGCGGCTGCTTGCACTTTATGGGCGAGCCGGCGCGCGCTACTTCTTCGCCCTAGCCAACCACCACGACAACTTCGACAACTGGGACTCGAAGTACCAGCCGTGGAACGCGGTCAATCTCGGCCCGCAGCGAGATCTGATCGCCGGCTGGGCCGCCGCCGCGCGCAGGCACGGCCTGAAGTTCGGCGTGAGTGTCCACGCCGCCCATGCGTGGAGCTGGTACGAAATTGCCCAGGGTGCCGACCGCTCAGGTCCCCTCGCCGGCGTGCCGTACGACGGCAAGCTCACCACGGCCGACGGCGCGGGCACCTGGTGGGAAGGCTACGACCCGCAGGACCTCTACGAGCAGCGGCACACGCCGAGCCCCGACTTCCAGAATCTCCACCTCATCCACTCGCGTTGGAACTGGGGCAACGGCGTCACGCGGCCCGACCAGGCGTACTGCGAGAAGTTCTACAACCGCACCGTCGACCTCATCAACCGGTACCAGCCCGACCTGATCTACTTCGACGACACCGCGCTGCCGCTCTGGCCGGTGAGCGACGCCGGCCTGAAGATCGCGGCCCATTTCTACAACTCCAACAACCGCTGGCGCGGCGACGACGGCGTGATGTTCAACAAGATTCTCGACGAGACACAGCGCCGCTGCATGGCCTGGGACATCGAGCGCGGGAGCAGCAACACGATCGAGCCGCACCCGTGGCAGACCGACACCTGCCTCGGCGCTTGGCACTACCACGAGTCGATCTACCGCGAGCACCGCTACAAGACCGCGGCGACTGTGATCCACACCCTCATCGACGTCGTCAGCAAGAATGGCAACCTCCTGCTCAGCGTTCCCCTGCGCGGCGACGGCACGCCCGACGACGATGAGATCGCGATCCTCGAGGGCATCGCCGCCTGGATGCAGATCAACCAGGATTGCATCCACGGCACGCGTCCGTGGAAGATCTTCGGCGAGGGCCCGCAGATGGCCTCGGCCGCGCCCCTGACGGCGCAGGGTTTCAACGAGGGCAAAGCGAAGCCCTTCACCGCCGAGGACGTGCGCTTCACGACGAAGGGAGACGTGCTCTATGCGATCGTCATGGCCGCGCCGACCGCGCCCGTCCGCATCAAATCGTTGGGTACAAATGCGGGCCTGTGCGACACGCCCATTGCCGCGGTCGAGCTGCTTGGCGGCGCGACGCCCGTCCGTTGGGCGCAGTCGGCCGAGGCGCTCGAGATCGAGCCACCCGCCGCGGTTCCATCCACCACCGCCGTCGTCTTCAGGATCACCCAGAAGAAGTAGCCCGTCGCCCGTGGGGACCTTCGCCTCTTCACCCGAACCACCAGATCTCCGCCCATTCTCCGTATGAAAAAACACATCCGACTCATCGCTCTGTCGCTCGTCGTCTCGTTGTTCACCGCCGTTGGTTTGCGCGCCGCCGAGGAGGCGACCGCGAAGCAGACCTTCGTTCTCGTCCACGGCGCCACCGCTGGTGGCTGGGAGTGGAAGAGCACCGGCAAGTGCCTCGCCGACGATGGCCACACCGTCTACCGCGTCACTCTCACCGGCCTCGGCGAGCGCCTGCACCTCAACGGCCCGCACATCGATCTCCAGACCCACATCAACGACGTCGTGAACACGATCCTCTTCGAGGACCTGCACGATGTCGTCCTCACCGGCCACAGCTACGGCGGCATGGTCATCACCGGCGTGATCGACCGCATCCCCGAGCGCATCAAGCACGTCGTCTATCTCGACGCCGCAGTGCCCAACGACGGCCAGTCGATCTGGGACCTCTTCGGCGGCGGCAACCCGCCCAACACCAACATCGTCGACGGCATGATGCAGGTCTCCTGGGTCAAGCCCGGTGCCAAGCCGCCGCACAACGTCGCCCAGTCGATCAAGTGCTTCAACACGCCGGTCTCCTACAAGAACCCCGCCGCGCTCGCGCTGCCGGTTACGTACGTCGCCTTCGTGCCGAAGGACCAGTCGGCCGAGGAGCGTGCGAAGAAGGACAAGAGCTGGCAAAACGCCGTGGCCCGCGGCTGGACCATCCGCACCTTCCCGGGCCACCACGTCGCCCAGCAGGAGGACCCGCGCGGCGTCGCCACGCTCATCGAGCAGTCGGTGAACGACCAGAACCAGGCTCCCGCCGCCGCCCCCGCGCAGCAGTAATCCGCCGAACCACGGGCGTCATCGTGCACGGCCATCAACCTCTCTCTCGCGTCCGCCGCACCGTCGCGGCGGCCGCCTTGTTGCTGGCCGGCACGATCGCCTGCCCGGCGCAACCCGCCGGCGAGCCGCCGCAGGCGCCCACCGGCATCGAGATTGTTACCACGCTCACCCCGCCGGGCCGTCCGTTCCGCGAGCAGGACCTCGCCGGCTACGTCATGGTCTACTTCAAGGACCAGACGCACTCCGCCTACCTCGCCGTCAGCCGCGACGGCACCACCTTCACCGACGTCAACGCCGGCCGGCCCGTCTTCGACGGCCGGTTGCTCGCCGAGCAGAAGGGCGTGCGCGACCCGCACCTCGCCCGCGGCCCCGACGGCGCCTTCTACCTCGCGATGACCGACCTCCACATCTTCGGTCAGCGCGCGGGATACCGCGACACCGCCTGGCAACGCCCCGAGGCGGAGCATGGCTGGGGCAACAACCGCGCCCTCGTCCTCATGAAATCGTGGGACCTGATCCACTGGACCCATGCCATCTTCCGCGTCGATCTCGCGTTTCCAGAACTTGGCGACATCGACTGCGCCTGGGCGCCGCAGACCACCTACGATCCCGCCGCCAAGCGGATGGTCGTCTATTTCACCATCCGGTACGGCAACAAGAACGCCAACCTCTACAGGGCCTATGCCGACGACGCCTTCACCAAGCTCACGAACACGCCCAAGATGATCCCCGACATCGGTGGCATCGACGGCGACCTCACCCTCGTCGGTGACCGCTGGCACCTCTTCTTCGTCAGCGACGCCAAGGTCTTCCACGCTGTCTCGCCCCGCTTCTCTGACGGCTTCGTGGTCGACTCCCGCCGAATCGATCCCGAGACCAGGTCGACGGAGGCTCCCAACCTTTTTCGCCGTCTCGGCTCCGACACCTGGGTGCTCATGTACGACGTCTACGGCGCCCGGCCCAACAACATGGGTTTCAGCGAAACTTCCGACTTCGCCTCGTTCCAGAACCTCGGCCACTTCAACGAAGGCCAGATGAAGGGGACCAACTTCGAGCGTCCCAAGCACGGCGCGGCCTCGTACCTCACTGCGGCCGAACTCGCCGCCGTCGCCGCCCACTGGAGCCTCCAACTCGACCCCAAGTAGTCGCCCGCGTTCTCCACTCGTATTCTTCCTCTCCCATGAACCTCCGTTTCGCCTCCGCCTGTCTCGGCCTCGTTCTGGTCGCCAACGCCTTCGCCCAACCCGCCCGCCAAGCGCCGGTCATCTCCCCGGTCATCAACCCCGACCGCTCTGTCACCTTCCGCCTCCGCGCTCCGGAAGCCCAGAAGGTCGCGCTCAGCGGCCAGTTCCTCACCGCCAACCAGCCGCTGTCCAAGGACGAGTCCGGCGTGTGGAGCGCCACCGTCGGCCCGGTCGCGCCGGACCTCTATCCCTACAACTTCGTCGTCGACGGGGTGGGCGTGGCGGATCCTGGAAACCAATACGTATTTCCCAACGAGGGTTTCAAGGCGAGCCTGCTCGACATCCCCGACGCCGAGCCGTCGCTGCGCTCGGTCCAGAACGTTCCCCATGGCGAGCTCACCTACTCCTTCTACCAGTCGGAGGCGCTCGGCTGCCCCCGGCCGCTCGTCATCTACACGCCGCCGGGTTACCGTGCCGGCGCCGAGCGGTATCCGGTGCTGTAC
>JAEZSJ010000147.1 GCA_023443985.1 Verrucomicrobiota bacterium
GCGGAGTAGAGCTTCGGATCGTCGCGCAGTCGGGTGAGCGCCGCGACCACGCCCTCGGCGTCGCCGACCTCGAGATAGTCGAGCGGATCATGGTGGAGCGAGCGGTAGGCGGACTCGGGGCCGACGATCGCCGGCACGCCGGCGAGCCACGCGTTGAGCAGCTTGGTCGGAGGTTTGTGGTCGGCGTGCGGGCGCTCGGGATCGCGCAGGGCGACGACGACATCGATCTCGCTGTAGTCGTGGAGGCGGGCGAAATCGATCCCGGCGTCGGCGGCGCGGTGGCCCGGAGTGACCCACGTGAAGCCGAGCGCGGCGAGACGGCGCGGCCATTCGGGGGTGCGGAGGGCTGCGGGAAGGTGTTTGATCATCCCGAAATACCCGACGTGGCGGACGGCGGTGCCGCGAGCGGGCTCGCGCGGGTGGAGGCCGGGATGCGTCCAGTGGTGCACGTAATGGGTGCGCCGGCCGTCCGCCTGCAACGGGTTCTGCACGACCTCGAAGTCGGCGCGCCAGTGCGGCATGCGATCGGCGCGGCAGACGACGGTCCACAACCGCGGGGGGAGGAGACGGCGGTCGAGGTGGACGAAGTCGTCCGCATGCAGGACGACGAGGCCGGCGGACGGGAGTTCGTGGGCGAGCGTGGCCGCCACGCCAGCCTGGCGGAGCCGCGCCCATGTCTGCAGGATCCAGGCGGTGCGGCCGCCGTCGACCTGCCGGCGAAGAAACGCCTCGTCGGGCTCGAGCTGCGCCCAGGCGGGATCGGCCCCGGGGAGAAAGAACACGGGCGGGCGGGCGGCGGTCATCGGCCGGAGAGCTGGTGTTTCAACGCGCGGGGAAGATTGCGGCGGGCGGTCTGCAGCATGCGCTCGGGCAGGGCGGCGGCGAGCCGGAGCGTCGCCGGAAAGCGGACACCACGCCGGCGCGCGAGCTCGCGCACCTCGACCCAGAGCGGATCGGAGCTGCGGAGCATCTCGACGATGTGGCGGGAGCGGACGGCGTTGTAGGCGTGCAGGTCGAACGCCTCCCGGAAGGAGTCGAGCAGGCCGAGAATCTCGAAGGTGAGGAGGGTGCGTGCGCATTTCCAGCAGGTGGAGCAGTTGCGGCGTTCGCTGCTGCGCACGCAGACGTGCAGGTGGCGGCGGCTTGGCTCGAAGGCGGCGACCCGGGCGATCTTCTCGACCCGCGAGTATTCGGCGCCCACGGACAGAACGCGCAGGCGTTCGGTGGAGAGCTGGGGCAGGAGCACGGGATCCCAGGCGGCGAGATGGCCGGGGCGGCGCACGAAACAGTCCTCGTAACGGTAGCCGGAGGCGTAGAGGTAGGTGCCGAGCAGGGACTGGACGGCGAGAGCCGCGGCGGTGTTGCGGAACTGGTGGTCGAGGGTGAACGTCTCGACCCCGAGGAGTTCGTCGAGGTTGGAGTCCACGGCGATCACCGGGAGCCGGAGTTCCCGGCCGCAGTCGACGACGCCGCCGTGGCGCTGCCGGTAGCCCGCGGCTCCGCGGGTGCCGAAGCCGCCGACGTTGTTGTACAGCAGGTGCGTGAGCCGGTGAGCCGGCGGCACGGCGGGTCCGAGGTGGTCGCAGAGCACGCAGAAGGAGTCGATGCCGCCCGAGAAGCCCGTGGCGACGCCGCGGCTGTAGGGCGGGGGTGGGGCGTAGTCGACCGCCTGCGCGACCCGGACCCGGGCCGGCCGGAAACCCGCGCCCGACTGGGCGAGGATGGCCGGCACGGCGGAGTTGAGTGCGAAGAGGAGCCGGGCCGAGACGCGGCCTGCGGCGAACACCGAGTCGCCGTGGCGGAGGGCGAGCGGCAGGGCCCCCAAAAGGAACGGGTCGAGGCACTCCGGATCAAGGTGGCGGGCCCACTCGGGCGCGACGGAGAACCAGACCGCGTGGGTGCGGCCCTGGCAGGTGATGTTCGAGACAAGGGCGACGGAGTCGCCGCGGTCGACAACCGCGGGTTTGGCGATGTGCATGGCCGGGCAGGGGTTGGCACGCGCGCAGTGGGACGGACGTGGGTCGGGGACCGGGGTTCAGGGAGGAGTCGGCACGGCCGCGCGCAGCGCCTCGAGCCCGCGCACCAGGCGGGCGGTGCGTTCGCAGGCGACGGTGTCGGCGCTGAGGAAGGGCGAGAGGGTGCGGGACGCAAGCCGGCGGCGCAGGTTCGTGAGGTTGCGCTGCAGGGGGACCAGCTGCAGGCCCAGGGCGGCGGCGTTGGCCATCCGGCGGGCGAGGGCCAGCGGAGCAACGTCGCCCGGGCGGTGCCGGGTGAGCCGGCGGAGCGACGCGATGCGGAGCGGCCGGTACTCGAGCTCGACCGAGAGCAGCCAGTCGCGCCACTTGAAGTCGAGGATGTGTCCGCCGGTCACGACGGGCAACCAGGGCACGCGGCACGCATCGGCGACGATCGCGCCATGCATGGCCTCGGCGATGAGGCACGTGCAGCCGCGGATCGCGGCGATGCAGTCCTGGACCGGCCCGAGGGGATCGATGTAGCGCAGGCCGGCGCGTTCGCAGAGGCGCGGCCACGGCGTGTGCGGCATCGCGCGGAAATGTGGCATGAAGCCGATTGCCGGGCCGGGCCGCGGGTCGGGCAGCGGCACGGTGCGGAGGAGGTAGGCGGCATCGGTCGCGGCGGTTTCGGCGGGCAACCCGAGCGCCGTCGCGGTGAGCGGGCCGCGGACGGCGTGGATGTGCCAGCGGGCGTCGAGGAACGGTGTACGGTGATAACCCGCGCCGGATCCAAGTACATGATACGCGGCGGCCGGCGGGACGCGGTCGGTGAGGATGGTCCCGATGCCGAGGAGGATCGTCGACGGGTCGTCGTCGAGGGCGTCGCCGAGCAACTGCGGCCAGAGCCAGGGGTTGAGCGCGTCGCCAAAGTTGGGGGCGTCGGTGAAATAGTGGAGCTTCATGCGGCGAGCAGGTGGCGGACCTCGGCGTCGAGGTCCGCGGCGGGCACGGTGAGGGTGGCGCGGGCGTGGGCGAAGTTGGCCGCGGCGTCGTGCTGGTCGCGGACGAGCGTCCGGGCGGTGTCGGCGAAGGTGCGGAACCGGAAGCCGGCGTAGGCGGGGCAGGCCTCCTCGACGACCGGGATGGCGCCGCAGAGGACCGCCTCGAAGAAGCGGTACGACCAGACGAAGTCGCCGCTGGGGCAGAGGACGAACTCGGCGCGGGCGAGCAGGCGGAAATAATCGTCGTCCCAGGCCTTCCAGGGGAAGACGCGGCCGCGTTCGGAGGACCAGAGCAGGAGGTCGCCGAAACGGCGGGAGGAGCCGGCCGGCGGCACCCCCAGGTGCCGGCGGAGCTTCTCCCACAGGGCCCGGGCCCGGCCGGGGGTGGGGAGCGCGCGTCGCGCCAGGACGGGGAAGTTGCGGGCGATCCAGTCGTGCAACAGGCGGGCGCGGCGGTCGGTGACGAGACCGGCGAAGGCGAAACGGATCTCCCGCGGCGAGCGCCAGAGGCTCCGGCAGTGGTCGACGACGGCGTGCGGAAAGATCAGCGGACGGGTGATGCGGCCGAGACGGGTCTCGGGCCGGGAGTGGACGAGTTCAAGGCCCGCGAGCGGGCGGGTCCGCGAGTCGATCGCGACGAAGCGGACGCCGAACCGGCGGCAGAGGAGGCAGAGCCGGGCGCGTTGCTGCGGCGGCAGCGCGACCGGGAGGGAGCCTTCGGCGAGCGCATGCACGAGGCGCAGTCCCTGAATGTAGTGAACTGGCACGGACGGAGCGATGCTCGGAGTCATCGGCGGACGGTTGGCGCGGCCGCGCGCGGCGACCGGCATGGGCAACCGGGAGAAACGGGGCGGGGCGGCGTTCAGCGCCGCCGGCCGAGGAGCTGCGCGGCCAGGCACCAGGCGAGCAGGTGCGGCCGCCAAGGGGTGGCGCGCCACGCCTGCCAGCCGAGCACGGAAGCCTCCGCGGGATCGGTTCCGCGGAGGAGGCGCGCGAGCGTCCAGCGCGAGTCGGCCAGGAACCGCTTGCGCAGGCGCGCGGGAATGTCCTCGGCGCGGGCGTGCTTCTCGTAGAAGCGGACGGTGTCGCCGGCGACGCGGAGCGTGCGGGTCATGCTGCTGCCGTCGTGTTTGCTGTAGCGGCAGGTGACCGACTGGGTGCACCCGAGCGTCGCTCCGCCGGCGAGCGCGCGGAACCAGTAGTCGCGGTCCTCGCCGATGCGCAGCGCCTCGTCGAAGAGCCCGACCCGGCGCACCGTCGCGCGCGGGAGGGCGACGCAGGACGAGGTCTGGATGAAGGAGCGCAGGAAGAGGCCGCGCCGCGGCGCGGCGATGATGCCGGCGTGCGGGATGTGGTCGCCCACGCTGCGGCCGAGCAGCGCGTCCCAGATCTCGATGCCGGAGAAGGCGAGGGCGTGGCCGCCGCGGGCGAGGCAGTTGACGAGCGTGGCGAGGTGGCCGGGGTGCCAGCGGTCGTCGGCGTCGAGAAAGGCGAGGTAGTCCCCCTGCGCGAGCTGGAGGAGCCGGTTGCGGGCCGCGGCGACGCCGCGGTTCGTGCCGAGGTTCGCGTAGCGGACGGGCTGCGACATCTCGGCGGCGAAGTCGCGCACGAGGAGATCGGTGCCGTCGTTCGAGCCGTCCTCGACAACGATCAGCTCCCAGGTGCGGTGGGTCTGCGCGCGCAGGGAGGCGAGCGCGTCGGGGAGGAAACGCGCGGCGTTGAAGGCGGGGATGAGGACGCTGACGGTCGCGGGCATGCTCGGTTCAGCTGGGGGTGTTTGTAGTGCCGACACCGGCGAAGTCGAGCCAGCCCAGACTGCGGGCGAGGCCGACGGCGAAGGGGACGGGCGGCCGATAGCCGAGGATACGTGTGGCCTTCGCGTGCGGGAGCTTCCAGCGGCACTGCTGGAGCAGCGCGAGCTCGGCGGTGAGCCGGGGCGCGGGGCGTGGGGCGCGGAGCGTCCAGGAGTCGCGGCGCGGCGCGGTTGCGGGCCAGGCGGCGGCGAGCGCCTTCACGAGGCGTTTCGCCCGGCCGGGCACGAGGGTGCCGAGCCGTGCGTAGGCGGGCGAGGTCGTGAGAGCGGCGAGGCGGCTCTCGCGCTCGGGCTCGATGCGCGGCGGGGCGACCGCGTGGATCGCGTCGCGGTCGTGGCCGAGATGGGCGGCGATCGGGAGGAGAAACTCGGCCCAGGAGACCGTCTCGGCGTCGCCGACGAGAAAGGTCTGGCCGGCGGCGGCGGGCACGGTGGCGGCGAGGCGGATCGCCTCGACCAGGTTGTCGATGTAGATGGAATTGCAGACGCCGCGGCCCTCGTCGATCCAGGCGGCGCGACCGGCGGCGAGATCGGCGGCGAAGTCGGCGAGCCAGCGCGAGCGCGGCCCGAACACGACGCCGGGGCGCAACAGGACAACCTCCACCCGGCGGTCGCGCGCGAGCGCGGCGAGGCGGCGCTCGGCGCGGACCTTGGCGTTGTTGTAGACTAGCGGGTGGTGGTCGTGGAGCGGCGAGGACTCGTCGGTGCCGACCGGGCAGTCCTGGCCGTGGACGGAGGCGCTGCTCAGCCAGACGAGGCGGCGCACGCCGGCGGCCGCGCAGGCCGCGTAGGTCGCCGCGGCCATGCGGACGATCTGGCCGGCGTCGCCGATGGCGGCGTGGATACAGACGGCGCAGCCCCGGAGCGCGGCGGCGAGTGGTGCCGGGGCGAGCAGATCGGCGATGCGCCAGTCGAGTCGCTGACGCGCGAGCACGGCGAGGCTGGACGCGGCGCGCACGACCGGGCGGACCGTGCAGTCGCCGCGTGGGGCGAGCAGCTCGACGGTGCGCAGGCCGACGAAGCCGCTGGCGCCGATCACGGCGAAGGCGGGCGGTGCGGAGGAGACGGGGGGCGGGTGCGACATGAGGTCGGAAGGCGAACGGCCGGAGGCGAGAGGCAGGAGCCGAGGCTCACGTGGTGGCCGGCAGCAGGCGCGGGAGTGCGGTGCGTTCGACGCGTTTGCCGACTTCGATCGCCGGCAGCTCGAGCGCGCGGTAGAGCAGCCACGCGACGGCCTGCATGGCGGCGAATGTGAGCGCGAACACGAAGGTCCAGAGCACCCAGGGCGGGAGCTCCGCGACGAACGGACGGAGCAGCCCGCGCAGGAGCCAGAGCATCGGGTTGTGGAAGAGGTAGAGCGAGTAGCTGCTCAGGCCCACGGCGGCCACGGCGCGCTCGAGCAGGTTGAGCGGACGGACATCGGCGCAGGCCGTCTGGAGCGCGGCGGCGAAGGCCAGCGGCGCCGCGACCCAGCCGAGGGGGGACCAGGCGCCGCCGCGCACGAGCGCGAAGGCGGCGACGGGCAACAGCGCGACCACGAGCAAGCGTGCCCGAGGGATGGCGACACGGTCGTGCGCGAGCAGCTCGGCGATCCAGAACCCGAGACACCACTCGAGCCACCAGCGGAACGGCAGGTGGAGGATGGCCCAGTTCGCGGTGAGGTGCGGCAGACCGTAGTGCCAGAAGGCCGCGGTCGCGGCGGTGACCGCCATCGTGGCGGATGCGCCGTAGCGGCGGTTCAGCCAGAGCACGAGCGGGTACACGAGGTAGAGCTGCCACTCGACGGCGATCGACCAGAACGCGGGGTTGATGTTGAAGTAGAACGGCTCGGAGAGCGTGTGGAGCAGCGAGGCGCCGAAGGCGAGGTGGCGCAGTGCGCGCAGGTCGAAGGTGGGCCAGTAGGCGATGGCGAACGCGAGCAGCAGCGCGATGGCGTAGGGTGGATAGATGCGCCAGAAGCGGCGGTTGATGTAGCTCAGGAGGAAGCCGCTCACCGTCGGCGCGGCGGTGCGGCGGCGCCAGCCGAGGTAGGAGTTGTGGATGCAGAAACCGGAGACGACGAAGAACAACTTCACGCCGAGGTAGCCGAGCTCGTGCGGGAGGAAGAGCCAGCGGTTGGCGGCGCCCAGCGCGGGGGCGAGTTCGGCCGGCACGCCCAGCGGCGTGAACGTGAGCAGAAAATGGTGCATGACCACCGCCGCGATCGCGAGGCCGCGGAGCAGGTCGAGGCGCGGGAAGCGCCCGGATTTCTCAGGCGCGGTCATCGGCGGCGGTCTGCCACGGTTCGGCGAGCGGACGGCGGCGGGCATAGCAGGCCTCGATCCAGCGCACGGCGGCGGCGGCGCTGGCGCCGGTCACGAGCGGCGGGCGGCGCTCGCGGACGGCGGCGCAGACATCGACGAGCTGGGCGAGGAACGACTGGGCGTTCGTCTCGAGCGGCGCGGTGGGCGGGGCGGCGCGCGGCGGGAGCGGGTCGCGCAGCTCGGCGGCGAGCGTCATCGGCAGGCCGTCGAGCGTGAGCTCGAGGTGGTTGGAGGCGTTCACGCGGCAGTGCACGGTCGCGCGCTCAAAGCGGAGGACGTAGGTGTTGGCGGTCTTCCAGTCGCGGCTCAGGCGCACCTCGGCGCGCACGCCGGTGGCGAACTCGGCGGCGAGCAGGCAGTTCGCCTCGAGGCCGTCGCGGGCGTCGTCGGCGTAGGTGAAGGCGACGGGCTCGCCGAGCCACCAGAGGAGGAGATCCAGAACGTGGACACCGATGTCGAGGAGCACGCCGCCCGGCGTCTGCTCGCGGCGGAAGAAGGAGTCGGTGGCGGCGGGCCAGGAGAACTTGCCGCCCTCGGCGATCGCGACGGTGCGCAGCGCGCCGAAGGTGCGGTGCTCGATCAGGTGGCGAAGCGCGCGGTGCGCCGGCATGAACCGCTTGTAGTGGCCGGCGGCGAGCAGCCGGCCCGAACGCGCGGCGGCGGCGGCGAGGGCGTCGGCCTCGGCGGCGGTGGGCGCGAGCGGTTTCTCGCAGAGCACATCGAAGCCGGCGGCGAAGCAGGCCTCGGCCTGTTCGCGGTGGAACCGCGGCGGGGTGGCGAGCACGGCGAGTTCGCCGCCGGCGGCGAGTGCCGAGGGC
>JAEZSJ010000193.1 GCA_023443985.1 Verrucomicrobiota bacterium
ATAACCGAGGTGGCCGGGGGGCGCCGCGCGCGCGCGCGCCGCTCCGGGCCAAACTACCCGCCCGCCGCGGCAATCCCTCCCGCTCCCGCCCCGCCCGCTGCTCGCGCACACCACCCCTCTTCCGCCCCGCCCGCCATGTCACCCCTCCGCCTGACTCCCCTCCTCGCGGCCGCATTGCTCGCCCCGCTCGCCTCGGCCGCCGAACAACTGGTCGTCACCGCCGGCCATCCCCTGCAGATCGCCCGCCCGGCCGAGACCATCACCGTGCCGTGGAGCGAGGTCGCCGCCGCCCTGCCCGGCGCGCTCCTGCAGAAACTCGTGGTGAAGGACGCCGCCGGACGCGCACTGCCCTACCAGGTGACCAACGTCGCCCCGCTTGCCAAGGACCCGGAGAACAAGGGCATCGCCTACGGTGAGTTGATTTTTCAATACGACTTCGCCCCCGGCGAGCAGTCCGCCACGTTCACCGTCGAGAAGACCACCGAGGTCGCCCCGCCCTTCCCGAGCAAGGCCTTCGCCCGCCTCGTGCCCGAGCGGCTCGACGACTTCGCCTGGGAGAACGACAAGATCGGCCACCGCACCTACGGCCCCGCGCTCGCGGCCCCGGCCGAACCGGGCTCGAACAAGGAGGTGCTCATCACCAGCGGCCTCGATCTCTGGTGCAAACGCGTGAGCTATCCCATCGTCGACCGCTGGTACAACAAGGGCCACGACCACTACCACCACGACGAGGGCGAGGGCATGGACCTGTACAACGTCGGCCCCTCCCGCGGTTGCGGCGGCACCGGCGTCTGGGACGGCGCCCGCCTGCACGTCAGCCACAACTTCAAGCACGCACGCGTGCTCGCCAACGGCCCCGTCCGCGCGATCTTCGAGCTCACCTACGAGACTTGGGCGGCCGACGGCGTGTTCGTCGCCGAGACCAAACGTTTCACCGTCGACGCCGGGCACAACCTCGACCGCATCGAGAGCACCTTCACGAGCAAGACCGCCGGCTTCATCGTCGGCATCGGCCTGAACAAGACCCCTTCCGACAAGAACCAGGATCCGCAGATCGAGTTCGCCCAGACCGCGACCGACGGCGCGATGACCCAGTGGGTCGTCCAAAAGACCAACGGCGAGCTGGGCACCGCGGTGATCATCCCGGGAGGCGAGTTCGCGGGTTTCGCCGAGGACGCGCGCAACCAGCTCGCCCTGGCGAAGGTCAAGGCCGGCGTGCCGCTCGTCTACTACGCCGGCGCCGGCTGGTCCCGTGCTGGAGAATTCACCACGCGACAAGCCTGGCTCGACTATGTCGCCGCCTGCGCCGCCCGCGTCCGCTCGCCCCTGAAGGTCACCACTGAAGCGCGCCGGTGAAGCCGTCCCCCGCCACTCCCTCCGCCCCGCCGAGCTTCGTCGCCGAATCGTCGCGACGGGCGCAGCGCGCGGCCTGCTCCTGCCCGCCGCGCTGCGCGGCAAACGCGGCGCTTCCTTCCCGCCCGGGCCGTCCCGCCGCGCCGCCACCACGCCCGCGATAGCGGAGGGCCCCCTGGGTCCCGTCCCGCGCCACCCATCCGCGCCCACTGTCTTCTCCGTCCTCCCTACCCTCCATGCTCCGCCCGCATCACCTTCTGTCCCTCGCCGCGTTCGCGCTGCTCGCCCCCGCGTCGCCGGCCGCCGAGTCCGTCGAACAATTCTCCGGCGCCACCCCGGTCGAGTGGTCCACGCGCCTCGCCCATTCCGAGCTCGCGCGCCAGGCCGGCGCCCTCGAAGCCGGTGCCACCCCGCGGTCGCGTTGGGACTACACCTCCGGCCTCTTCGCGTTCTCCCTGCAGCAACTCGCCGGGCAAACCGGCGACACCGCCCTGCTCGCGGCCGGGGATCGGATCGTGACGACCTACATCGGAGCCGAGGGCACTATCGCGACCTACCGCTTCGACGACTTCAATATCGACATGGTCACGCCCGGCCGCGCGCTGCTCGGGGTCTACGAGCGCCAGCCCGAGCCGCACCACCGCACCGCCCTCGCCACCCTGCGCCGCCAACTCGCCGAGCAGCCCCGCACCAGTGAGGGCGGCTTCTGGCACAAGTTGCGCTACCCGCACCAGATGTGGCTCGACGGCCTCTACATGGGCTCGCCGTTCCTCGCCGCCTACGGGAAGGCGTTCGCCGACCCCGCCGCCTTCGACGATGTCGCCAACCAGATCCTGCTCATCGACAAACATCTCCACGACGCGAAGACCGGCCTCTATTACCATGCGTGGGACGAGGCGCGGAAACAGGACTGGGCCGACAAGACCACCGGCCTTTCCCCCAATTTCTGGGGACGCTCCATTGGTTGGTACGCGATGGCGATCGTCGATGTGCTCGACTACCTCCCGCCCACCCAGCCCGAACTCGAGGAGATCAACGCGGTCCTCCGCCGCGTCGCCGACGGTGTCGTGCGCTGGCAGGATCCCGCCACCGGCGCCTGGTGGCAGGTGGTCGACCAGGGCGCCCGCCCCGGCAACTACATCGAATCCACCGCTTCGAGCATGTTCGTCTACTCGCTCGCGAAGGCGATCAACCGCGGCTATCTGCCGCGCGAGAAATACCTGCCCGCCGTGCGCCGCGGCTACGAGGCGCTGATCCGCGAGTTCATCCGCCCCGACGGTGCCGACCGCATCAAACTCACCCGCTGCTGCTCCGTCGCCGGCCTCGGCTACACCAACTCCGCCGGCCGCGCCCGCGACGGCAGGTTCGAGTACTACATCAGCGAGCCGATCGTCGACAACGACCTCAAGGGCGTGGGCCCGTTCATCCTCGCCGGCCTCGAGGTCCAACAACTCCTCTCCGCCAAGGCCGCCCCGACCGCCGTCGTCCGCGGCTGGGACGACGCCGCGGCGAACCTCGCCCGCATCCAGGCCCCCACCTTCCCCGACCGGGATTTCGTGATCACCGACTTCGGCGCCACGCCCGGTGCCGACGCCACCGCCGCCCTCCGCGCCGCCATCGCCGCCTGTCACAAGGCCGGCGGCGGCCGCGTCGTCGTGCCCGCCGGCGAGTGGCCCACCGGCGCGATCCACCTGCTCAGCCGCGTCAACCTCCACGTCGCGAAGGACGCCACGCTGCAGTTCAGCACCGATCCCGCCGCGTACCTGCCCGCCGTGTTCACGCGATGGGAAGGCGTCGAGTGCTACAACTACTCCCCGCTCATCTACGCGTTCGAACAGACCGACATCGCGGTCACTGGCGAAGGCATCCTCGACGGCGGCGCGACATTCGCGACGTGGTGGGCGTGGAACGACAAGCGCCAGCGCCCCGTGAAACAGCTCGCCGCCCGCAACCGCCTGCTCGAGATGGGCGAGGCCGGCGTCCCCGTCGAGCAGCGCCGCTTCGGCGACGGCGACTTCCTCCGGCCGATGTTCATCCAGCCCTATCGCTGCACCAACGTGCTCATCGAGGGGGTCACCCTGCTCCGTTCGCCGATGTGGGAGATCCATCCGGTCCTCTGCACCAACGTCACCGTGCGCGGCGTGAAGATCTCCACCCACGGCCCCAACAACGACGGCTGCGACCCCGAGTCCTCCCGCGATGTCCTCATCGAGGACTGCCTCTTCGACACCGGCGACGACTGCATCGCCATCAAGTCCGGCCGCAACAACGACGGCCGCCGCGTCGCCGTGCCGACCGAGAACGTGATCATTCGCCGCTGCGTGATGAAGGAGGGCCACGGCGGCGTCGTCCTCGGCTCGGAGTGCAGCGGCGACATCCGCAACGTCTTCGTCGAGGACTGCACGATGGACAGCCCCAACCTCGACCGCGCGCTGCGTTTCAAGACCAACGCCGTGCGAGGCGGCACGCTGGAGAACGTCTTCCTGCGCAACGTCGAGATCGGCCGCGTCGCCGAGGCCGTGCTCACCGTCGACCTGCTCTACGAGGAGGGCGCGCAGGGCGCGTTCAAGCCCACCGTGCGCAACGTGCACCTGCAGAACGTTCGCTCCGCCTCCAGCCCGCGCGTGCTCTATATCCTCGGCTTCCCCGGCGCCACGATCGACGGCATCCGCTTCCGCGACTGCACGTTCCGCGGTGTCGAGACGGCCGAGGTCGTGTCCGGCGCGGGAGACCTCTCCTTCCGCAACGTCACGATCGAGCCCGCGCAGCGCCCCAAAGCCCTCAACACCGTGCCGCCGCCGGCCCCCTGAGCCCCCTTTTCAACCCTAAGCCCCCAACCCTCGAACCGCCCCGATGAGCAAATTCTCCGAAGTGAACGAAAAGATCGGCCACTACCGCTGGACCATCTGCAGCCTGGTCTTCTTCGCGACGACCATCAACTACCTCGACCGCAATGTCCTCGGCCTCCTGAAACAGACGTTGTCCGACTCCGGGGTCTTCGGCGACTCCCCGGCGGACCAGGAGCTCAACTACTCGACCGTCGTCATCTGCTTTCAGCTCGCCTACGCGGTCGGCATGCTCGCGGCCGGCCGCCTGATCGACTGGCTCGGCACGAAGTCCGGGTATGCGTATTCGCTCATCGGATGGAGTCTCGCGGCCATCGGCCACGCCTTCGGCCACCATACGTGGAGCTTCGGCTTCTGGCGCGCCGCGCTCGGCCTCGCCGAGGCCGGCAACTTCCCCGCCGCCAACAAGACCATGGCCGAGTGGTTCCCGAAGAAGGAACGCGCCTTCGCCACCGGTCTCTACAACTCCGGCGCCAACATCGGCGCGATCGTCGCCCCCCTCACCGTGCCGTACATCGCCAGCGCCTGGGGCTGGGAGTGGGCCTTCATCCTCACCGGCGCGATCGGCCTGCTCTGGCTCGCCTTCTGGTACGCGATGTACGGTTCGCCGGCCGAGAAGCTCAAGAGCGGGCACCTCAAGCAGGCCGAGTACGACTACATCCACAGCGACGCCGACGAACAGGCGGCCGCTCAGGCGCCCAACGCCCAGGCCAAGGTCTCCTGGTTCAAGCTCCTGACCTTCCGCCAGACCTGGGCGTTCTTCTTCGGCAAGTTCCTCACCGACCCGATCTGGTGGTTCTTCCTCTTCTGGCTGCCCGGCTTCCTCGGCGGCGAGAACGCCCGCAAGATCGCGGCCTTCAAGGCCGCCAACCCCGCCTTCGCCGGCGCCGATACCGACATCCCCGGCGTCATCAGCTGGCCGTTCGCCGTGGCTGTCGTCTACACGGTCTCCACCTTCGGCTCGATCTTCGGCGGCTGGCTGCCGAAACGGCTGATCAACGGCGGCATGGACGCCAACCGCGCCCGCAAGACCGCGATGTTCATCTTCGCGCTGCTGCCCCTGACCGTGCTGCTCGCGTCCCGTCTCGGTGAGATAAATACGTGGTTCGCCGTCGCGACCATCTCGATCGCCTGCGCCGCCCACCAAGCCTGGTCCGCCAACATCTTCACGACCGTGTCCGACATGTTCCCGAAGAAGGCGGTCGCCTCCGTCACCGGTATCGGCGGCATGGCGGGCGCCCTCGGCGGCATCCTCATCGCCCGCGCCGCGGGCCAGCTGCTCGCGCATTTCACCGCCCAGGGCAAGGTCGAGCTCGGCTACGGGATCCTGTTCATCATCTGCGGCTCCGCCTACCTCGTCGCCTGGATCCTGATGCATCTGCTCGTGCCCCGGTTCAAGCAGGTGCAGCTCGACTGAGCCCGCCCATGCGCCTCGTCGCCCCAAGGGTCCTGGTCGCCCTGCTCCTCCCGACCGCGACGCTCTCCGCCGCGGTCGGCTGGCGGGACATCGGCCACCAGCCCGCCCCGTGGTACGCCTCCGACGAGGCCCACGCCATCGCCGCCTCGGTCCGCCAGTATCAGACCGAGGCCGGCGGCTGGCCCAAGAACCGCGACATGACCGCGCCTCCCGACGCCGCGTTTCTCGCCGATCAGGAACGTGATCATCGCTGGGCGACCATCGACAACGGCGCCACCACCACGCAGATCCGTTTTCTCGCCGCAGTCGCGAGCCACGACGGACCCGACGCCGAACTCGACCGCGCCGCCGTCGTGCGCGGGATCGAATACCTCCTGCAGGCCCAGTACGCCCACGGCGGCTGGCCCCAGTACTTCCCGCTCCGCCCCGGCTACTACACGCACATCACCTTCAACGACGATGCGATGGTGAACGTGCTCCGCCTCCTGCGCGACGTCTCCGCCGGCAAGGAGCCCTTCGCCTGGACCGAACCGGCGCTGCGCGCCCGCGCCGCCGCCGCCGTCGACAAGGGCATCGCCTGCATCCTGCGCTGCCAGATCGTCGTCGCCGGCAAGAAGACCGCGTGGTGCGCCCAGCACGACGAGATCACCTTCGAGCCCGTGCCCGCCCGCGCCTACGAACACGTCTCCCTCTCCGGCTCCGAGTCCGTCGGCATCGTCCGCTTCCTGATGGGCGTGAAACATCCGTCGCCGGAAATCGTCGACGCCGTCGAGGGCGCCGTCGCCTGGTTCGAAGCCGCGAAGCTCACCGGCATCCGGATCGACCACCCGCCGGCCGCGGACCTCGCCCACGGCCATGATCGCATCGTCGTCCCCGACCCCGCCGCCCCGCCGCTCTGGGCGCGTTTCTACGAGATCAGCACCAACCGCCCGATCTTCGGCGGCCGCGACACCGTCGTCCGCTACAGCCTCGCCGAGGTCGAACGCGAACGCCGCGGCGCCTACCAGTGGTACATCGACGAACCGGCCCGGCTCCTCGCCCGCGACTACCCGCGCTGGAAGGGGAAGCTCGCCAAACAGGCGGCGAAGTCCGCCGCCCAGCCGTGATGACTCCCACCGGTCCCGATCCCCGCGCCTCCGACCGTGGTCCGTCGCTTCAGCACGGATCCGCGGATACGAACGGGCGCCCGGGCGCGAGCCGCCTCCAGCCGGTGCACCCGGAAGGATCGCTCCACCGCCGGGTGCGGACGGCCCTCCTCGCCCTCACCTTGGCGCTCCCGCTCTCCGCCGCCGAGTTCACGCGCGGGTCCGCCCTCGCCGGCACGCAGAAGACCTTCCCCGCCGCCACCCTCCCGGCCGACGAGCTTCCCGCCGGCGTCCTCGCCACGGAGAACGTCGTCTTCGCCACGCCCGCCGGCGCACCGCTCGCACTCGATCTCTACCGTCCCTCGGCCGGCGGCCCGCACCCGGCCGTGCTCGTCATCCATGGCGGAGGCTGGGAGAGCGGCAGCCGCGAGATGGAGCGTCCCTTCGCGAAACGCCTCGCCGCCGCCGGCTTCGTCGCGGTTCCCGTCTCGTATCGACTCGGTGAATCCGGCCGTTTCCCCGCCGCGCTCCACGACCTGAAGGCCGCGGTCCGCTGGCTCCGCGCCCACGCCGCCGAGCACGGCATCGACCCCGCACGCATCGGCGCCGTCGGCGGCTCCGCCGGCGGCCAGCTCGCCGCGCTGCTCGGATCCAGCAACACCGTCGCCACCATCGAAGGCGAGGTCGGTGAACGTTCCGGTTCCAGCACCATCCAAGCCGTCGTCGACATCGACGGCCTCGCCGATTTCACCGACCCCGCGCTCGTGGCACAACAGGTCGCCAAACCCAGCGCACCCACGCGTTTCCTCGGCGGCTCGTTCGCTGAACGCGGCGACACTTGGCGCACCGCGTCGCCAATCACCCACGTCGGCCCCGCCAGCGCCCCCACGCTCTTCCTCAACAGCACCGCGCCATCACCCCTGCTGCCCGGCCGCGAGGAGATGGCCAAGAAACTCCGTGGCTTCGGCATCGGCAGCGAGGTCGCCGTCGTGCCCGACTCGCCACACCCATTCTGGTTGTTGCATCCGTGGTTCGACCAAGCCGTCGCCGAGACCGCCGCCTGGCTTCAGCGCGAGATGCCCGCGCCTGGCCCCACGCTCCATCTCGCCGGCGACTCCACGTTGGCCGACAAGGCCGTGCGCGCGTTCCCCGAGCGCGGCTGGGGCCAGATGCTCCGCCCGCTCCTCCGCGCGCCGTGGCAGCTCGACAACCAAGCCGTCAACGGCCGCAGCACCAAATCCTTCCGCGACCGCGGCCACTGGCAGCGCGTCCTCGACCGCCTGCGCGCCGGCGATGTCGTCGTCATCGAGTTCGGACACAACGACGAGAAGCAGGAGGATCCCGAACGCTACGCCGATCCGGCCACCGACTTCCCGGCCAATCTCCGCCGCTTCGTCCGCGAAGTGCGCGAGCGCGGCGCGCTCCCCGTCCTCGCCACCCCGGTCGTCCGCCGCGCGTGGAACGACGACGGCACCTTGCGGGACACGCACGGCGCCCATGTCGCCGCCGTCCGCGCCGTCGCCACCGAGGAGAATGTTCCCCTGATGGAGCTGGAGGCGCGCACGCGGCAGCTCCTTGTCGGGCTCGGGCCGGACGCATCGCTCGGCCTCTTTGTTGGCGACGCCGCCAAGGCGGCCGGCGGCAAGACCGACCACACCCATTTCACCG
>JAEZSJ010000378.1 GCA_023443985.1 Verrucomicrobiota bacterium
CGCTCTCGCCATCCCCGGCGTGGGCCCGTTCATCGCGGCCGGTCCGATCATGGCCGCGCTCAGCGGCGCGGCCCTGGGCGCCACCGTCGGCGGCATCGCCGGCGCCCTCATCGGGCTCGGGATTCCCGAGCTTGAGGCCAAGCGCTACGAGGGCAAGATCCGTTCGGGCAACATCCTCATCGCCGTGCACGCCGAGGACTCCGACGACATCCGCCGCGCGCGCGACATCTTCCACGAGGCCAAGGCAGAGGACATTTCCACCGCCGGCGAAGCCGCCACGGCCCACGACCGCAAGCGGGCGGAGGCCAATCCGGCCCCCGCGTCCTCCTACCGGACCGACCGGCTGTAGGCCGGCCCTTAGTATCCGTTTTTCACATCTACACGGCCGCCGCGGGTCCCGGACCCGGGGCGCGTCCGACGGGATCAACGGCGGGCGAGCAGCTCGCCGATCGCCGCGCCCAGCCGGCGCATCCCCTCCTCGATCTTCGCCTCGTCGGAGTTCGAGAAGTTGAGCCGCAGGTGCCGGTCGTCGGGCTCGACGAAGAACGCCGAGCCGGGCACGAACGCCACCTTGCGCGCGATCGCCAGCCGGAACAGCTCCATCACGGAGACCCCCTCCGGCAGGCGCACCCAGAGGAACATCCCGCCGTCGGGCTCGCTGCTCTTCACATCGGCCGGGAAGTACCGGCGGATCGCCGCGACCATCGCGTCGCGCTGCCGTCCATACAGCTCGCGCACCAGGGCGATGTGCGCATCCAGGTCGTGGTCGACGAGATGCTGGTGCACGACACGCTGCGAGAAGTAGTTCGAGTGGAGGTCCGCCCCCTGCTTGGCGGTGACCAGCAGGTCCATGACCGGCCGGGGGGCCACGACCCACCCGAGCCGCAGGCCGGGGGCGACGATCTTCGAGAATGTGCCGAGCAGAATTGTGCCCGGATGGTGGCGACGCAGCGACGGCAGGTGCTCGCCGCGGAAGCGCAGCTCGCCATAGGGGTCGTCCTCGACCAGCAGCATCGGCCGGCCGGAGCAGAGGCGGGCGACCGCCTCGCGCTTGGCCGCCGAATACGACAGCCCGGAGGGGTTCTGGAAGTTCGGAACGGTGTAGAAGAGCTTCGGCCGCTTCTCGTCGAGCACCCGCTCCAACTCCGCGAGGTCGGGGCCGTCGTCCTCGAGCGTGACCGAGCAGAAGGCGGGTTCGTAGGGGGAGAACGCCTGGATCGCCCCGAGGTACGCCGGGCGCTCCAGCAGCAGCGGATCGCCCGCGTCGAGCACCACCTTGCCGAGCAGGTCGAGGCCCTGCTGCGAGCCGTTGGTGATCAGGATCTCGTCCGGGTCCACGGTCAGGCCGCGTTTCTCCGCGTAGCGGCGCGCGATGAACTCCCGCAGGGGACGATAGCCCTCGGTCGTGGCGTACTGCAGCGCCGCCGTGCCGGCCTCGCGCAGCACCTTCGCCGTCGCCTCCGCCACATCCGCGACGGGAAACGAGCGCGGGTTCGGCAGACCGCCGGCGAACGAGATGATCTCCGGGTCCTCCGTGACCTTGAGGATCTCGCGGATCACGGAGCGTTTCATGCGCTGCGTGCGACGGGAGAAAAGGGGGCTGGTGGCGGTGGAGGAGTCGCTCATCGATGGATGGAAAAACGGCACAAGATCCCGCGCGCTCCAGTCCCCGTCGAGGCGAAATCCCGCGGTCCCGCCGCGGCACGGGCGTCCGACACAAATCGCCTGCGACCATCACCTCGTGCTCTGGCGCTCGGCGGACGAGGGCGCGACCCCTTCGGGGCTGCGGCGCGCGACTGCGGTTACCCGTCAACAGTCCTCCTCCCCGATAACACGCTGCTGACGGCGTGCCACGGCGACGCCTCCCGCTGCACGTCGGCCATCATCTGCTCACCCTCCACTGGCGGCCGTGACCCGTGACTGTCGGCGGCCGCGTCGCCGGCACGGTACGCGCCGCGATCTCCAGCATTGGCGAAATCCCTGTCATTTCCGGGCGGCCGCCACACCGCACTTGGCAGGCGGCCGCCGGGCCGCACAACCTCCTGCCTCCACACATGACCCCCACCGACACTTTCGCGGCGATCGCCGCCACCATGGCCCGGATGTCGCAACTCTACGGCCGCACACTGTTCGACGAATGGCTTGTCGTCCGCTTCGGCGCGAACAACGCCACGGTGCAGACCTATGAGGGCCCGCGCCTGGGTGAATGCCTCGCGGCGTTCGCCAAGGATTTCGCCCCGCTCCAGCGGGAGGCGTCGGACCGCGCGCACGAACCCGGCGACTTCGACTTCGCCCGCGCCGCCGCCGGCACCCAGTTCGACGCGCTCCTGCGGCTCGGCACCGATAGCTACCTGCTCTGCAACAACACCGGCAGCTCGATGGAGCAGATCCGCGCCGACCCGAACTGGCTCAAGGCCCAGGTGCCGTTCGCCAATCTGGCGGAACGCTTCCGCCTCGACCCGACGGTGTTCGACTGACGCGACGTGCCGGCGGGCGCTCCCCTCACCGGCCCGGCCCCTCGAGCAACCCGGCGACGGCGGCGAGCAGCGCGTTGGGGGCGTACGGTTTCCCGAGGATCTTCACCCCTTCGCCCGGAAAATACTCCGCCTCGATCGTGCCGGGCGTGTAGCCGCTGCAGAAGATGACCGGAAGAGTCGCGTCGAGCCGGCGGAGCTCGTCGTACACCTCGCGTCCGCTGAGGGTCGGCAGCACGGCATCGAGCACGGCCAGGACGATCGAGTTTCGCTCCCGTTTGAAGAGGTCGATCGCTTGCGCTCCGTCGCCGGCCGCCACCACGGTGTAGCCCGCCTTCTCCAACACGCGCTCCGCGAGCGCACGCACCGACGGGTCGTCCTCGACCAGCAGGATCGCGCCGCTGCCGGTCAGCGCCGCCCGCGGGGCCGGCGCAACGGGGGCCGCGGCGCCGCGCACCTGCAACGGCAGGTAGAGGCGGAAGGTGGTGCCCACGCCCGGCTCGCTGTAGACATGGATCCGGCCGTCGTGCCGTTGCACGATCCCGTAGACCACCGCGAGCCCGAGTCCCGTGCCCTTGTCCTTCGGCTTGGTCGTGAAGAACGGGTCGAAGATCCGCCCGATCGTCGCGCGGTCCATGCCGACACCGGTGTCGGTCACCGCGACCTGGACGAAATGTCCCGGCCGGGCCCACGGGTGCGCGGCGCAGTAGTCGGCGTCGAACCGCGCCTCCGTGACCTCGATGGTGATACGGCCGCCGCGCGGCATGGCGTCGCGCGCGTTGATGCAGAGGTTCATGAACACCTGCTCGAGCTGGCCCGGATCGCCCACGACCGTCGCCGGAGTGTTCGCGGGCAGGATCACCAGCTCGATCCGTGCCTCGAGGAGGCGGCGGAGCAGCTTCGCCTGGCCGGAGAGGAGCTGGTTGAGATCGATGTCGACCTTCTCGCCCGTGTGGTCGTCGCGGCTGAACACCAGCAGCTGTCGCGTGAGCTGCACGGCGCGCCCGCACGCCGCCCGCACCTGCGCGAGGCAATCCGTGCGGTCCTCCGTGGTCTCCGCGTCCTGCGCCTGTTCGGTGAAACCATCGATGACCTGCAACAGGTTGTTGAAATCGTGCGCGATCCCCCCGGCGAGCAGACCGACCGCCTCCATCTTCTGCGAAAGCCGGACCTGGTCCTCGAGCTTCGTCTCGCGGGTGACGTCCTGCCCGACCAGCACATAGCTGGCGACCCGGTCCTCATGATCGAGAATCGGATACACAGCCAGCTGCAGCAGCCGTTTCTCCCCGCCGGGCCCGGTCCCGTTGAGCCGGGCCGACCAGCGGCCCTCCCGCGCCACCGCCGCCAGGATGGCCTCGGGCTCAACCGGGGCGCCGCCGCCCTCCTCCAATCGCCCCCAGGCGCAGAATTCGCGGATGTTCCGCGGTGCCTCCAGCCCGGTGGCGCGCCCGAAGGCGGGGTTGGTGAACTGCACCGTGCCGTCCGCCGCGAACAACGCGGTGGCGGCCGCGCTCTGCTCGACCGCGGCGGCGAGCCGCTTGCGCTCCTGCTCCGACCGCATCCGATCCGTGAGGTCGATGCGGGCGCCGATGACGCGCAACGCCGCGCCGTCCGGCTGCCGCGCGATGCAGATCCGGTCGAGCACGTGGCGGGGCTGCCCGTCGGCCCGGACCACGCGGTACTCGAGCATCCGCCGCGACGCGCCCTCCGCGATCGCCCGGTCCAGGTGGGCCTGGAACAACTCGCGGTCGTCCGGATGCACGTGCGCCTCCCACTGCGCGATCGTCTTCGGCGCCCCCGCGGGCAGCTGGAGCTGTTCCGCGTAGCCGTCGTTCCACCAGACGGAGCCGGCCAACAGATCCCGATCCCACACCGCATCGTTGGTGGCGCGGGCGATCAGCTCGAAGTGCTCGTGGCTGCGTCGCAGCGCGAGTTCCGCCCGCCTGCGCAAGACGATGATCCCGCCCAACACAAACACGGCCGCCGCCAGCACACCGATCACGACCACGCCCGCCACGATGCTCGCGCGGTGGATCTGGTAGAAAGTCCGGGGCCGATGGAAAACCTCCGCGCCCTCGGGCAACCGCTCGACCGGGATGCCATGCCGGCGCAGCTGCGCGAAGTCGAACGCCGCCTGTGCGGGGCTGTGCGTCACCACCGGGATCGTATCGACCGACTCGCCATTGAGCACCCGCAAGGCCAGCCGGCCGACCAGCTCGCCATGGCGTTGTTCCGACAGCAGGCTGCCGCCCATCCCCTGCCACGCCGCAGTCTCCCACGTGTCGCCGCGGCTCGAACGCACCAGCGGCGGCGCCACGAAATACACCGGCACCCGGCTCCGCCGGGCCAGACTGCGGCCAAACTCCGGGTCGTCCACGAGCACCCGGCCGGCCTCGTCGCGGAAGATGCTCAACAACAGGACAGCAGTGTCGTCCGGCAGCTGCTCGAGGCGCTGCAGCAATTTCTCGGCGGTCCACCCCTCGACCCACTCGACCTCGAACGACGGCGGCTCCCGCGCGAGCACCCGTTCGAACGCGTGCCGTGTCGCCAGCCCGCTCTCCGTCCGACAGTGCACCGCCGCCAGACGCCGCACCCCGGGCTGCAGCCGCCGGATCAACGCCAGCGTCCCCGCGAAATCATAGGTCTGGGCCACTCCCGTCACGGACCGGCGCGCCCCCAGCAGCTCGGGATCCAGATCGTTCACACCGCCGAAGACGAGCGGCACCGAGGGGCCGAAGTAGTCGCGGTGATCGAGCACGAAGGTCACCGCCGGGTCGTCCAGCGCGATGACCAGACCAAACGGCTCCGGGCCGTACTTCTCCTTGTAGTTGCCCAACAGCGATTGCGCCCGCGCGGGCTGGGGAAACCGGCGCCAGTCCATGTACTCGACCCGCGGGCGAACATCCGGTCGCGCCTCGGCGAGCACACGCAACACCGCCGCCTGCACGCCGTCGCTCCAGTTGTAGCCCGGGTGGTAGGAGTTCAGCACCAGCACCCGCGTCTGGTCGGCGCCCGCGTCGGCGGACTCGAGCGCCGGCTCCTCCCCGGCACAGATGCCAACTGCCGCAAACAGGGTGCAGGCCAGAAGACGATGCACACCAAGGGACCATCGCGCGATGGAGCAGAGCCGGGGCATGAAAAGTTGGGGGGCGCTCCCCCGCTCCCGGGGGCTGTGCGCGGAGCGCGATTAGTCAACCCAACCGCCGCCCCGCCGCAACTCGGTGTCCGAAAAATACCGTCAGGCCCGGGCGGGCGACGGCTCCCGCCGGGCAAGCTGCCCGCAGGCGCCATCGATGTCCGCCCCGAGGGAGCGGCGCAGCGTCACCTTGAGACCTGCGCGTTTCAGCGCCGCGCCAAAGGCCTCGCGTCGCTCGCGCGGCGTGCCGCGCAGCCCCAGCCCCTCCGCCTCGGCGATCGCGTTGAACGGGATCAGGTTGATGTGCACCGGAATCCCGGCGACGAACGCCTGCAGCGCCGCGAGGTCCTCCGCGGTGTCGGTGAGGCCGTCGAAGAGCAGGTATTCGATCATCAAGGGCCGGCCCTGCCGCGCGGTCACCGCCTCGGCCGCCGCGCGCAGCTCCGCCAACGGGTGTCGTCGCGCGATGGGCACCAGCCGCCGCCGTACCTCGTCGCGCGCGCTGTGCAGGCTGAGCGCGAGGTTCACGCCGGGAAACCGCTCCGCGAAACGCCCCATCGCGGCCGGCACGCCCACCGTCGAAACGACGATGTGCCGCTCGGTGAAGTTGAACCGTTCCGAGTCGCGCAACGCCTCCACCGCCTCGCCCACCGCCGCCTCGTTGTGCAGCGGCTCGCCCATCCCCATGAAGACCAGATTGCGCAACGTGCGCCCCTCGGTGCGGAACAGCCGCGCGGCCTGCAGCACCTGATCGATTATCTCCGCGGCGTCGAGGTTGCGCTTCAGACCGAGCTTGCCGGTCGCACAGAAGGCGCAATCCGCCGCGCAGCCCACCTGGGTGGAGAGGCATACCGAGCTCCGCCCCGTGTGGAACCGCAGCAGCACGCTCTCGATCGTCGCGCCGTCGCGGGTGCGGAAACCGAGTTTGCTCGCGCCATCCACTGCCGAGTCCTGCCGCGTGGCCAACTCCAGGGGCGCCCATTCGACCTCGTCCGCCATCGTCGCACGCGCCGCCTCCGGCCAGGCGGCCAGCACCTCGGCGACCGGCAACCGATGCTTCCACAGCGCCTTCTCCGCGCGGCGCTGGTCCACCTCCGGCACCTTGAGCCGGCGGCCGAGCGCCCGAAGCGCGGGAAGGTCGTGGACAGCGATCATCGTGGCCGCAGCCAAGCCGGCACTCCCCCACCGTGCAAGCCCCCGCCCGCCCCCTGCTCTGCGGCCGGCCACCGGGCCCCGGCGCCCCCGTACGCCGGGTCCGGACCCCATAAGTCGACCGCCGGCC
>JAEZSJ010000243.1 GCA_023443985.1 Verrucomicrobiota bacterium
GGCTGGCGAGCTCGGCGGCGGTCACGGGCTTGGGCTCGGCGGCGAGCGCGGCCTCCACGGCTTGCGCGCGCTCGGCGAGCGACGCGGGCCAGGGCCGCTTCGCGGCGGAGGACGGACGACGGACGGCGGAGGTCGGATCGGACTTTGCCCGGCCGCGGGCGGATTTGCGGGCGCCTGCTTTCAAGTCAGGGGACTTGCCCTCGCTCAGGCCGAGCCCGGGTTGTTCTGTCTTCTGTCCTCTGTCGTCCGTCTTCTGGCTGCTGCGCGGGATCTGATACTCGGGCCGTAACCAACGAATGGTGCCACTGGCTTCCTCGGCGGCGCGGGCGGCGTTGAGGGCGACGACGCGTTCGAGGATCTCCTCGTCGGCGAGGGGCCAGGGCCAGCCGTAGGCGTCGGCCACGGCGGCATCGAGCTCGTCGTGGAGATGCTTGAGCGTGGAGACGAGGGCGGCGTCGTGGATGGCTTGCTCCTTGGTCGAAAGGTAGGGCGAACCCTCCGGGTGAGCCGGGCCCGCGGACGGCTCGGCGGGGACGCCTCGCCCTACCTGCCGGAGCTTTTCGAGGACGTTGTAGATGTCGGTGAGGCCGAGGCCGTGCTGCTGCTGGGCGCGCTTGCGGTGGGCGTCGAGCTCCTCGGCGAGCTGCCGAATCCTCGCCTTCTGCACCTCCGTGCACTCGGGGAAGGGGAAGGGATCGAAGCAGCGTGTCTTGTTGTAGCGCGGATCGTTGCCGACCCCGAGCCGGCCACCGGCGGCCAAGGCATAGACAACGTGAATCCGACTGCTGAGCACGCCGAGGTGGAAGGCGTCGGAGAGCGCGATCGCGATCAGCATATTATCCGGTAGGATCTCCACCTCTAGAAACTGGAAGAAACGGTGTTTTCCGGTTTCGAAGGTGGCGATGTAGCGCTTGAGATCCTTCAGCGCTGGTCGGAGTTCGGAACGGGGCTTCCCGTGTAACCACCAGAGTCTGGCGTAGGCGGCTCCGTCTTTCGAATCGGCTTTGGCATCGCGCTCTGGTTTCACTGTGCGGAGCACGTGTTCGTAAACTTTCGGGAATCGCTCGCGCACTTCTTCGGCCGTGAGACGGAAGAGGTCGATGACCATCACGCCCCGTGGACAGTCGGCGATGTCTTTCCCATTGCGATAAGCTCGGATGTGCTTCTCCAGCCCTTCCAATTTGCCGAGGCCGAGTGCCTTGGCTTCGGCGGGAGTGACGATGAAACCGGAGCCGTGGAGTTTCACCCCGGGAGAGGAGAGCCCCTCGTTGGCCTGAAGTGGTTTGGTCGCGGTGATAGCGGCGCCGGTGGTGAGGTCGGCGGAGATGGCGCCGAGATCGAGCGAGAGCTGCACGGAGTGCTCGCCGGTTCCCTCGTCGGGAGTCTCGGCGGTGACGGCGTGGAGGCGGCCGGGCTCGGGGGCCGGGGTAGGAGCGAGCTTGCTCGCGATTTTGGATCCGGGTTTGGCGGGCGGTTTCGGAATCGCCTGCGAGCAGGCTCCTACATTCGGAGACGGAAGGGCCTTCGGGGCGCCGACGGTCATCGCGATGCGCACGGCGGCGCACTCGGCGGCGTCGATCCACGGGTGATCGGGAATCGCGAAGGTGAGGTAGAGCCCTTTGTCGAGCGCGGCTTGGACGACGCGGCGGTTGAAGGTCTGGCGGATCGAGTTGGTCGTGATGAACCCGAAGCGGCGGGTGCGGCCGGCGCCGGTGAGCGCGGCGGCTTTGTACCACCAATACATCACGAAATCTGCGCTCTCGGGCACGGCGGGGTAGGCGGCGCGGAGGGTTTCGGCGTAACCGTCGCCGAGGTCTTCGCGCATACGGGCAGGGCCGAGGAAGGGCGGGTTGCCGACGATGAAATCGGCCTCGGGCCAGACGGCGGGGCGGGGGTTCTTGAAGGTCTCCAGCGGGCGGACGGCGCGGTCGTCGGGGATTTCGCGGCCGGTGGTGGGATCCGTTTTGTAGGTACGGCGATCCCAGACGTAGCGGGTTTTACCGGACTCGTCGCGGGCGAAGTCCTTCTCGTCGTAGGCGAGCACGGCGTCGCGGCACTCGATGTTCTTGAAGGCGTGAAGGACGGGCTCGGGCCACTCGGTGCTGCCGCGGTTGCGGTGGTGCCACTGGAGGTGGCCGATCCAGAGCACGAGCTCGGCGACGGAGGCGGCGCGGGGGTTGATCTCCAATCCGAGGAACTGGTGCGGGTCGACGGTCTCGCCGGCGAGGTCGAGGCGCATGTTCTCGCCGAACTGCTCGGCGAGGACGAGGACCTCGCCCTCGAGGCGCTTCATGTGCTCGAGAGTGACGTAGAGGAAGTTGCCGGAGCCGCAGGCGGGATCGAGCACGCGGATACCGCAGAGCCGGTGGTGGAAGGCGCGGGTCTCCTTGATGGCGCCCTTGAGGTCGCCGCGGGTGGCGAGGGTGATGGCGGCGGCGCGCACGTTTTCCCATTCGTCGCGCAGGGGCTCGATGACGGTGGGGAGGACGAGGCGCTCGACGTAGGCGCGCGGGGTGTAGTGGGCGCCGAGCTTGTGGCGCTCGGCGGGGTCGAGGGCGCGTTCAAGGAGGGTGCCGAAGATGGCGGGCTCGACATGGCGCCATTCGAGGCCGGCGGCCCGGCGGAGGAGGCCGAGCTGGGTGCCGTCGAGCGGGAGCACGGCGGCATCGGCGAAGAGGCCGCCGTTGAAGTGGAGGAGTTTCTCGCGGAGGACGAGGGAGTAGCCGCCGCGGTTCATCTCCTCGAAGAGGGCCTTGAGGAGCGGCACGGCGGCGCGCGGGTCGCCTTTGACGGAGTCGAGGAGCTGCTTGAAGGACTCCGGCGGGAGCAGTCCGACATCCTCGGCGAACATGCAGAACAGGCAGCGTGAGAGGAACGCGGCGACGAGCTGCGGCTCGTGTCGTTTCTCGAAGAGGCGGGCGAGCTCGGCGAGGTGCTCGGCCACCTTGCGGGTGACGGCGGCGGCCTTCTTCGACTGGTCGAGCGAATGCGGGTCGAGCCAGACGGCGCGGAGGCGCTCGCGCAGGCCGTCGTCGAGGAGGTCGCGCAGGCGGATGCGGTGCGTGCGCGCATCCGGGAAGTGGAGGTAGGCTTTGCCCTTCTGGGAGAAGTCGGCGAAGAGCTCGAAGCTGTGGCCCACGTCGACGGGGACGATGAAGGGCGGCGGGTCCTCGTCGGCCGGGAGGCTCTCGACGTACTCCTTGGCCTGGGAGTGGGCCTCGATCATCTTGCGGTCCCAGGCCTCGGTGCCGCGCACGATGCCGGCGGAGCGCGGGGCGGAGTCGCCGGCGAAATCGAGGGCGAGGTCGGCGGCCTCGGGGCGGGCCTCGGCGTACTGTTTGCACTCGAGGACGAAGCAGCCGCGGCGGTAGAGGTCGATGCGGCCGGTGGTGACCTTGCCGTCGGAGCGGTGGAGGCGGACGGAGCGCTCGAAGACGTAGGCGTTGCGGGCGGTGTCGGGGCCGGCGGGATCGGGGCGCGGGAGGTCGAGCACCTCGCAGAGTTCGGAGAGGAAGAGCTGGTAGTTGGCGCGCTCGGCGCGCTGGGCGCCGGACCAGCGGTCGACGAAGGACTGGAGGGTGAGGGGCAACGGTTCGGAGACGGAAGACGGAAGCTAGGAGCTAGAAGACAGAAGACAGAGGTCAGAAGACAGAAGACAGAGGTCAGAAGACGGAAGACGGAAGCTAGGAGCTAGAAGACAGAAGACAGAAGACAGAGGACGGAAGACAGCGGACGGAGGCCAGCGGACAGCGGACGGAGGCCAGCGGACAGAGGACGGAGGTCAGCGGACAGAGGACGGAAGACAGAGGACGGAAGACTGGGGACGGAGAAGCAGGGGAAGAGTGGGGACGGGGGCGAAGGGGTGTCGAGCGAAGAGGCGGCCGCGGACCGGCGGCGAATGCGCTCGCGCGCGGGCGGCGCGGTGTGCCGTTATTGCCGGTATGCGCAACAACGACAATACCTCGGCCCACCCGGCGGCGCAGTATGACGCCGAGGTGCGCCACGTCATCCCGTACTACGACGCGATCCAGGGCGAGACGCTGGAGGTCGTGCGTGCGGTGGTGGGCGAGCCGGCGTGCTGGATCGACACGGGCGCGGGCACGGGCTCGCTCGTGGCGACGGCGCTGACGCGTTTTCCGCACACGCGCTTCGTGGTCGCGGACCCTTCGGAGGCGATGCTCGGGCAGGCGCGGGTGCGTCTGGCGGCCGGCGTGGCTTCAGGCCGCGTGACGATTCTGGCGCCGGTGACGAGCGATCGCCTGCCGCAAGTGGCGCCGGCGCTGCGCGCGCAGGCGGTGACCGCAGTCATGTGTCACCACTATTTGGAGCCGAAGGCGCGGCGGGCGGCGGTGCGGGGGTGTTTCGAGGTGCTGGAGCCCGGCGGCGTGCTGGTGGTGTTCGAGAACGTGGAGAGCGAGTCGGAGCGCGGCCGGGAGCTCGGGCTGCGGCGCTGGCGGGAGTTCCAGCTCCGGCAGGGGCGCGCGGCGGAGGCGGTGGAGCGGCATCTGGCGCGGTTCGGCACGGAGCTGAAGCCCGTGCGGATCGCGGAGCATCTGGCGCTGTTGCGCGAGGTGGGTTTCGGCACGGCCGAACTGCTCTGGCGGTCGCACCTGCAGGCGGGTTTCGTGGCCGTGAAGTGACGGCGACGTCCGCCGGTCACGACGGTTTTTCCGAGGGGGCGGCGGGCGGCTCGCGGAAGCTGAGGATGGCGTAGAGGGCGACGCCGCCGACGATGGCGGAGTCGGCCACGTTGAAGGTGGGGTAGATGTAGCTGCCGAAGTGGAAGTCGAGGAAGTCGACCACGTGGCCGTAGACGACGCGGTCGAGCAGGTTGCCGGCGATGCCGCCGCAAAGCAGGCCGAAGGCGACCTGCACGACAGTGCGCCCGAGACCGAGCTGGCGGCGGAAGCAGAAGATGGCGGTGAGGGCGGCGAGCCCGAGAAACGCCAGGAGGGTGCTGCGGCCGGTGAGCACGCTCCAGGCGGCGCCGGTGTTGCCCACGTGGACGAGATGGAAGAACCCGGGCACGATCTCAATGTGCCCGGGCGCGCCGTAGGTGTTGAACGGCAGCGTCGCGGCGATCCAGAGCTTGGATGCCTGGTCGAGCACGAACACGGCCGTGGCCAAGCCGAGCAAGCAACGGTAGCGGAGCAGGCGGGCGGGCAGGGTGCTCACTCGTCGCCGCCGCCGTCGTCCTCGATCTTGCCGCCTTCCTCGCCTTCGCCGAAGAGGCCGGCGCGGGAGGCGGAGCGGCGCCGGGTCTTCTCGACCTCGGTCTGGCTCTCGACGGAGAAACGGGCGAAGGGCACGGCGAGCAGGCGTTCCTTGCTGATGGGTTTGCCGGTCAGCTCGCAGACGCCGTAGGTGCCGTTCTTGATGCGCTGGATGGCGGCCTCGATCTCGGCGAGCGCCTCCTGCTCGTTGGAGACGAGCGAGAGCGCGAAGTCGCGGTCGAAGGTGTCGGTCCCGGCATCGGCCATGTGCTGGGCGTAGCTGGAGAGGTCGCCGGCGTCGTCCTTGGCGGAGCGTTTGAGCGTCTGCTCGGTGTGGGTGTCGAGGCCGCTGGCGACGTGCTCACGGAGCTCGATGAGGAGCTTGTAGTAGCGCTGGAAGCGGGGCTCGATCTCGGTGGCGGAGAGGACGGTGGGGGCGGACTGTTTGGCCGGGTTGTAGCCGAGGATGTCGGCGAGGCTGGCGGCCCGCACATGGTGGGGCTGGGCGGCCTTCTTGAGCTTGGCCTCGAGTTCCTCGGCGGCGGTGCGTTGCTTGGCGGCGGCCACCGATTCGGAGCTGTTCTTCGTGCCGGTCTGCGCGGCGTTGACCTTCGCGACCTCGCGGACCTCGTCGAGGGTGAAGGCGATGGGTTTGGCGGAGCGGCGCTCGAGGATGCGGGCGCGCAACGCGTCGGCCTTGCTCTGGGGCTTGGCGGCCGGCTTGGCCGCGGGGGCCTTGGCGGCGGCGGCGTGGGCGGCCGGCTTCGGCTCCGCCTTGGGCGCGGCTTTCGGCGGCTCGACGGGTTTGGCGGCGGGCTTCTTGGCGGGTTTGGCGGAGACAGGCTTCTTGGCGGAAGGCTTGTTGGAAGAGGAGGGCACGGTCGCTTTGGGCGGTTGGTGCTTCGCTGGGGCGGGCTTGGCGGGTTTGGGTTTCGCGGATGCTGGGGCGTGCTTGGAAGGGGCCGGAGTCTTGTGCTGCGCGGCGGGGCGGACAGGCGAGTGCTTGGCGGGTTTCGCGGCTTTCGCGGGCTTGGCAGGCTTCGCGTGCTTGGCGGGTTTCGCGGGTTTGGCGGGTTTGGCGGGTCTCGCGGGCTTCTTGGCCGGGGCAGACTTGGACTTCTTCAAGTTGGGCATAACGGGGTAAGAAAGCGTAGAGGGCGGTTTCCTGATCGATCAGTGGGGCAATGCCTCGGCGCAGCGGGGGCACACGGCGCCGTGGATGGGGGTGGGGACGAGAGCGGGGAGCCAGCGCCAGCAGCGCGGGCAACGTTCGCCGCCGGCGACGGTGGCGACGATGGAGATCTGGCCGGGGGCGGGCGCGGGGCCCGCGACGAGCTCGACGCGCGAAACGATGAAGAGCTCGGCGAGGCTGTCGCGGTGTTTCGCGAGCAGCTGGAAGGCCGCGTCCTCGCCGGCGCCGGTGAGCTGCACGGCCGCGTCGAGCCCCTTGCCGATCTCGCCGGACTGGCGGAGCGCCTCGAGCTTCTCGTTCACCTTCGCGCGGAAGGCGAGCAGCTGGTCGAACTCGGCGGCGAGCTCGGCCGAGCGCCAGGCGGCGGGGACCTCGGGCCAGGACTGGAGGTGGACGGAGTCGTCGGCGTATTCGGCCTTGTGGACGCCGAAGCTCCAGGCCTCGTCGGCCGTGAACGTGGCGACGGGCGCCACGAGGCGGACGAGGGTGGAGAACATCGCGTGGATCGCGGTCTGCGAGCTGCGGCGCTGGCGGGAGCCGGCCGGGAAGGTGTAGAGGCGGTCCTTGAGGATGTCGTGGTAGGTCGCCGACAGCGTGACCGAGCAGAACTGGTTCACGAGCTGGTAGACACGGTGGTACTCGTAAGCCTCATACGCGGCGGTGGCGGCGTCGACGAGCTCGGCGGTCTTCTGCAGCGCCCAGCGGTCGAGCGGGTCGAGCTGGTCGGTGGCGACGGCGTGCTGCGCCGGGTCGAAGTCGTGGAGGCAGGAGAGCTGGTAGCGCAGGGTGTTGCGCAGGAGCCGGTAGGCCTCGCCGACGACGTTGAGGATGCTCGACGGGTTCTTGAGATCGGGGCCGAGGTCGGAGACGCGGATGTCCTCGGTGAAGTCCTGCGAGGCGATCCAGAGGCGGATCACATCGGCGCCGTACTGGGCGATGTAGTTGTCGGAGGTCGGCGGTTTCTCGTATTGGCCGGACTTCGAGATCTTCTTGCCGTCCTTGCCGACGATGAAGCCGTGGGTGAGCACGGTCTTGTACGGTGCGCCGCCGTGGGAGATGACGCCCGTCCAGAGCGAGGACTGGAACCAGCCGCGGTGCTGGTCGCTGCCTTCCAGATACAGGTCGGCGGGCCACTGCGTGGCGCCCTGCTGGTGCTTGAGCGTCGCGGCGTGCGAGGAGCCGGAGTCGATCCAGACATCGAGCGTGTCGCGGCCGCAGGTGAGCTGGTCGACGGCGGGCCAGCCGGCGGGGAGGGCGACGCCCTCGAGGAGCTGGGCGGGCGTGGCGTCGTACCAGAAGTTGGAGCCGTGGGCGGCGATCTTGGCCGCGATGGCGCGGATGACGCCGGCGTCGAGATAGGCGTTCTTCTGGGCGTCGTAGAAGGCGGGGATCGGCACGCCCCAGGTGCGCTGGCGGCTGATGCACCAGTCGGGGCGGGCCTCGACGGCGCCGCGGATGCGCTTCTCGCCCGACTCGGGCACCCATTTCACGTTGCCGATCGCGGCGAGGGCCTTGGTGCGGGCGGAGGAGCCGGCCCCGGTGGACTTGTCGAGGGCGACGAACCACTGGTCGACGGCGCGGAAGATGATCGGGGTCTTCGAGCGCCAGCAGTGCGGGTAGCTGTGCTCGAGGTTCTTCGACTTCACGAGGGCGCCGAGCGCCTCGAGCTTCTTGAGCACGGCGAAGTTGGCCGGCGAGGTGCGTTTCTTCCCGATCATCTCGACGGTCTCGAGCGTCGAGAGGCCGACGAGGTCGGCGGGCACGCGGCCGTCGTCGAGGTAGCAGCCGTTGTCGGCGACCGGGCAGTAGATCTCGAGCTTGTAGCGCAGGCCGGTCTGGTAGTCGTCCTGGCCGTGGCCGGGGGCGGTATGCACGCAGCCGGTGCCGCTCTCGGTGGTCACGTAGTCGGCGAGCACGAGGGGCGAAGCCCGATCAATGAAGGGATGGCGGGGCTGGACGCCCTCGAGCTCGGCGCCGCGCACGGTGCGGAGCACCTCGAAGCGGCCCTCGAGCTGGCAGTCGGCGGCGAACTTCTCGAGCATCGCCGCGGCCACGACGAAGATCTCGCATCCGTTCTTGGCGAACACGTAGTCGAGCTCGGGGTGGACGGCGATGGCGAGGTTGGCCGGGAGCGTCCAGGGGGTGGTGGTCCAGATCACGACGCTCGCCGGCACGCCGGCGGGCAGCGCGAACCTGGCGCATTCGGCGGCGGGCAGCGCAAAGCGTACCCAGATGGAGAGGCTGCGGTGGTCCTTGTATTCGATCTCCGCCTCGGCGAGCGCGGTCTCGAACGGGATGGACCAATAGACGGGCTTCTTGCTGCGGTAGACGAGGCCCTGCTCGACGAAGCCGG
>JAEZSJ010000269.1 GCA_023443985.1 Verrucomicrobiota bacterium
CGCCCGCCGTTGCCCGGCGCCGACCGCCTCGCCGGGTTAATGAGCCCGCCGCTTCCGCCAGTTGCGCCGCCCCGGGCGCGCCGTCTAGTACCGGCCCAGTCACCCCTTCCCATGAAAAACATCCCCGCCCCTGCCGCCACGCTCCTCGGCGCGTGCCTCTGCGTCTCCTCCCTCTTCGCCGCGCCGGCACCGCAGCCGCCGTCGGACGCGGGCCGCGGCTTCATCGAGACCCGCACGTTTCCGGCCGAGGAGGACCGGGCGCTCCTCGACGCCTTCGCGGGCCTGCGCGTCGCCGACGTGACCGACGGCATGGATTTCGTCGGCCTCCGGAATGTCGGACTGATGGATACGGAGATCGCTCCGCTCTGGAAGGACGCGCGCGCGTACAAGCATCGGTTCATCGGCATCGCCGTCACGGCCCGCTACGTGCCGACCCAGCGGCCGCCGCTGCCGGCCGGCCTCGGCTACGAGGAGTTCCGCGCCCGGGAGGGCAGCTGGTACAACGAGCTCTCGAGCGAGCCGTTCGCCGAGCTCCTGCGCCCGGGCTCGGCCCTCGTGCTCGACGAGGCGCCCAACGCCGACGTGGGCTCGATCGGCTCCAACAACATCATGGCCTGGAAGCTGCGCGGCTGCGTGGGCGTCGTCACCGACGGCACGGCCCGCGACACCGACGAGATCATCACCGAGGAGGTGCCGCTCTACCTGCGCAAAGTCGGCCGCGGGATCCGCCCCGGCCGCAACGAGATCGAGTCGGTCAACCGCCCCGTCGTCGTCGGCGGCGTGCTCGTGATGCCGGGCGACGTGATCGTGGCCGATGGCGACGGCGTGGTCGTGGTGCCGCGCGCCGTGGCCGCGCAGGTCGCCACGTTCGCGCACAAGATCATCGAGGGGGACAAGGCCGGCCGCCGCGAGCTCTACAAGCAGCTCGGCCTGCCCGAGGACGCCTCGGTGAAGTGAGCGGTGCACGCGCGCGCGCCCGCCCCACCGGCCGGGCAGCGCACGCCTTTTTCGTTGAACCGTCCCCGCGGGCCCGGGCACAGTCTCCGGTCTTTTCCCACCGCCCCGCGCGCGACGCGGCGGCGCCACCTCACTCCACGACACACCACCGATGAACATCAGCGTTCTCAGCGACGGCGGCTGGGGCACGGCGCTCGCCAAGGTCCTCTGCGAAAACCGGCACACGGTCACCCTCTGGGGCCCGTTTCCCGACTACCTCGCCGAGATGGCGCGCACCCGTCGGAACGAGAAGTTTCTCAAGGGCGTCGAGCTGCCGCCCGAACTGCGGTTCGAGGCGGATCTCTCGCGCGCGGTCGCCGGGGCCGAGCTCGTGGTGCTCGCCGCGCCCAGCCAGTACATGCGCGGCCTGCTCGGCAAACTCGCCGCCGTGCCGCGCCCGGCCGGGCTGATCTACGTCAACGTCGCCAAGGGCATCGAGACCGGCTCCTGCAAACGCATGAGCGAACTCGTCGCCGAGATCCTGGGTGAGGCGCGCTACGCCATCCTGTCCGGTCCGAGCCACGCCGAGGAGGTCGCCCGCCGCGTGCCCACCGCGGTGATGACCGCCGCGCGCGACCCGGAGGCCGCCCGCACGGTGCAGCAGGCGTTCATGAACGAGTACCTCCGCGTCTACACCTCCGACGATGTCGTCGGCGCCGAGCTCGGCGGCTCGCTCAAGAACGTGCTCGCGCTGGCGGCGGGCGTGCTCGACGGCATGGGCATGGGCGACAACACCAAGGCCGCGCTCATGACCCGCGGCATCGTCGAGATGGCGCGCCTCGGCCAGATGCTCGGCGGCCGGCCCGAGACCTTCTCCGGCCTGAGCGGCATCGGCGATCTCATCGTCACCTGCACCAGCCAGCACAGCCGCAACCGCCACGTGGGCGAGGAGCTGGGCAAGGGGCGCAAACTGCCCGACATCCAGCAGGAGATGGGGCTGGTCGTCGCCGAAGGCGTGACCACCGCCCGCAGCGCGTTCCAGCTTTCCCGCCAAGCGGGCGCGGATACGCCGATCATCGACGAGGTCCATGCCTGCCTTTACGACGGCAAGGATCCGCAGGAGATCGTGCGCGACCTCATGCAGCGCGACGCGAAGCCCGAGATCCACCGCGGCTGAGCGGCAGGCGCCCACGCCCCCACCACCGAGGGGCTCCCGACCCGCGGTGTCGGGGAAGACCCGACACCTTGACCCGCATCAAGGCCGGTCGGTGCGCGGCGTTGCATTCTGCGGACACTCGGCAACCTTAGCCGCCGTGAAAGCGAGCGTGATCTCCGGCACGTTGCTCGGCGGCCTCATCGGCACGGCCCTCGGCATCGGCGCGTACACGTTCGTCTATGCGAAGGGCTACTCGTACCTCTCCAACAACCCGGCGGCGTGCGCGAACTGCCACGTGATGGAGAACCAATACTCCGCCTGGATGAAGTCGAGCCACCACTCGGTGGCCACCTGCAACGACTGCCACACGCCGCACAACCTCGTCGGCAAGTACGCCACGAAGGCGGAGAACGGCTTCTGGCATTCCTTCTACTTCACCACCGGCGCGTATCCGGAGAACATCTTCGCCCGCGAAAGGAGCCGGCGCATCACCGAGAACGCCTGCCGCCGCTGCCACACGGACATCGCCGGCGATGTCGCCTCGCCGCATGCGGGCGCCGGCAACCTTTCCTGCATCCAGTGTCACGGCCATGTCGGCCACCTGAAGTGAGCGACAACAACCGGCCCAGTCACCGCCTTTCTATTGCTCCGCCGCCCTCCGCCCGCCGCCGCCCTTTCGCCTCCCGCCTTCCCTCCCCTTTCGCCTCCTCCTGCCATGAGCTCCCCCGAAACCACCCCTCGCCGCGGTCCCGCGTACCGGTTCTTCCTCGCCGCCATCCTCGCCGCGCTGGCCGCCGTGGCCGGCCTCGCGCTGCTCATGAACATCTTCGAGCGCAAGCAGGAGGCCAAGGTGCCATTCTTTCGCGTGGTCGAGCTCACCGACGAGACCACCGATCCGGCCGTGTGGGGGAGGAACTTCCCGCTCCAATACGACGACTACAAACGCACCGTCGACCAGGTGCGCACGCGCTACGGCGGCAGCGACGCCCTGCCGCGCACCCCCACCGAGGCCGATCCGCGCAGCGTCGTGGCGCAGTCGAAGATCGAGGAGGACCCGCGCCTGAAGAAGATGTGGGCCGGCTACGCCTTCGCCGCCGATTTCCGCGAGGAGCGGGGCCACGCCTACATGCTTGAGGACCAGACGTTCACCGACCGCCAGAAGGTCGCGAAGCAGCCCGGCGCCTGCCTCAACTGCCACGCCTCCATGTACACGGCGTATAAAAAAGCCGGCGACGGCGACCCGCAGAAGGGCTTCGAGAAGATCTGCGCGATGCCCTACGCCGAGGCCGCGAAGCTGGCCGACCACCCGGTCTCCTGCATCGACTGCCACGACCCCGCGACGATGGCGCTGCGCGTCACGCGCCCGGCGTTCATGGAGGGCATCCGCAATCTCAAGGCCGCCCAGGGCGTGAAGGACTACGTGGTCAACCGCGACGCCACCCGGCAGGAGATGCGCAGCTACGTCTGCGGCCAGTGCCACGTCGAATACTACTTCAAGGGCCCGGAGAAGAAGCTCACCTACCCCTGGCACAACGGGAACAAGGTTGAGCAGATCCTCGCCTACTACGACCAGCAGGACTTCAAGGACTGGACCCACAAGGACACCGGCGCTCCCGCACTCAAGGCCCAGCACCCCGAGTTCGAGCTGTGGAACCAGGGCATCCACGCCCGCAGCGGCGTCGCCTGCGCCGACTGCCACATGCCGTACAAGCGCGAGGGCGCGCACAAGGTCAGCAACCACCACGTGCGCTCGCCGCTGCTCGACATCAACCGCTCCTGCCAGACGTGCCACAAATGGTCCGAGGCCGAGCTGAAGGACCGCGTCGAAATCATCCAGACCCGCTTCCACAACCTGCGGAACGTCGCGATGGACGCGCTCATGGATTTGATCGACGACCTCAAGACCGCGATCGCCGCCGGCGCCACCGACGAGCAGCTCCGCGAGGGCCGCGACTACCAGCGCAAGGCACAGTTCTACTTCGACTTCGTCGAGGCGGAGAACTCCACCGGCTTCCATGCGCCCGACGAGGCGGCCCGGATTCTCGGCGAGTCGATCGACTTCAGCCGCAAGGGCCAGAAGGCCGTCCGCGCGCTGCTGCCCCGTGCGCAGCCGCCCACCGCGGCGCTCACGCCCTGATCCCTTCAAAGGTAGGCGCGGAAGCGCCTGCTGTTCTGCCGAAACTCACCGGGGCCGGTCGTGCGCGACCGGCCCCGCTCGTTTCGGGCGTTCGCGGGGGGGCCGGCTCCGCGGCGGCCCGGCGCGCTCAACCCAACGGCGAGTTGCGCCACTCCGCGGGGAGCAGCGAGGCCACGCCATGCACCGTCATCTGGTAGTAGAGCCAGAACACGAACGCCCCGAGCGCGACAAGAAAGGCCGCCTCGCCGAGCGCTCCCGCACCACTCTTGCTCGTGCGGTGGAGCGCCTGCACCAGCTTCTCGAGGGCCGGCGACAGCAGGAACGCCACGACCGTGCCGCCGAACAACACCAGCGCGATGACGACCGCCGTGCGGAAGAACGGGTCCCCGATCAGCTCCGCCTTGTAGCTCACCACGTTGTTCACGAGGTTCAGCAACAGCAGCAGACACGGGAGGATGTAGTAGTTTTTGACGGCGATCGCCTTCTTCATGCGCAGCAGCGAGCGTCGCGAATCGCCCGGCCGGATTCAATCCTCCTCCTCGCGCGCACCCGACGCGCCGCGCGCGCCGGCCGCCGCCGACAAAGAAGGCGTGCCGCCAGCGGGGCGGCACGCCTTGGAAAATACGAACTGCGCGCGGGACGTTGTCGCGCAGCCTACTTCACCTGCGCCTGCGGACGGCCCTCGGCCGGCCAGTCGATGTGGAAGAACTCGCCGCGCGGGCGATCGGTGCGCTCGTAGGTGTGCGCGCCGAAAAAGTCGCGCTGCCCCTGGAGCAGGTTGGCCGGCAGGCGGGCGGCGCGGTAGCTGTCGTAGTACGCGAGCGCCGAGCTGAACGTGGGCGCCGGGATGCCGACCTGCGCGGCGGTGGCGACGACGGTGCGCCAGTTGGCCTGCGCCTTCTGCACGGTCTTGTTGAAGTACGGGTCGAGGAGCAGGTTTGCGAGCTTCGGATTCGTGCCGAACGCCTCGGTGATCTTCTGGAGGAACACGGCGCGGATGATGCATCCGCCCCGCCAGATCTGCGCGATCTTCCCGAAGTTCAGCTTCCAGTTGTACTCCTTCTGCGCCTCGCGCATGAGCTGGAAGCCCTGCGCGTACGAGCAGATCTTGGAGCAGTAGAGCGCGTCGTGGATGGCCTTGAGGAAGGCGGTCTTGGAGCCCTTGAACTTCGACTTGGGACCCTTGAGTATCTTGGAAGCCGCGACGCGTTCCTCCTTCACCGCCGAGATGCAGCGGGAGAACACGGCTTCGGCGACGGTCGGCGCGGGCACGCCCATGTCGAGCGCGCTGACGCTCGTCCATTTCCCGGTGCCCTTCTGGCCGGCGGTATCGAGGACGATGTCGACGAAGGGCTTCTTCGTCACCGGGTCGGCCTGCTGGAGGATGTCGGCGGTGATCTCGACGAGGAAGCTGTCGAGCGCGCCCTTGTTCCATTTCGCGAAGACCTTGCCGATCTCGGGCGCCTTCATGCCGAGCACGCCGCGCATCAAGTCGTAGGCTTCGCAGATCATCTGCATGTCGCCGTACTCGATGCCATTGTGGACCATCTTCACGTAGTGGCCGGCGCCGTCGGTGCCGATGTAGGTGGAGCACGGCACGCCGCCCTTCACGGGCTTGCCGGGCGCGGCGCCAGCGAGCGGGCGGCCGGTTTTGCGGTCGACCTTGGCGGCGATGGCGTTCCAGACGGGTTCGAGGAACTTGAAGGCCGCGGGATCGCCGCCGGGCATGAGGGCGGGGCCGAAACGCGCCCCTTCCTCGCCGCCGGAGACGCCGCTGCCGATGAAGCGAAAACCGGCCTCGCGCAACGCCTTCTCGCGGCGGATCGTGTCGGTCCACTTCGAATTGCCGCCGTCGACGATGATGTCGCCCTGCTCGAGGAGCGGACGGAGCGAGTCGATCACGGCATCGGTCGCCGCGCCGGCCTGCACCATGATCACGATGCGGCGGGGCTTGGCGAGGGAGGCGACGAAGTCCTTGAGCTCGGCGAAGCCGACGAGACCGCCGGGCGTGTCCGGGTTTTCGGCGACAAACTGGTCGGTCTTCGCCGCGGTGCGGTTGTAGACCGAGATGCGGAAGCCGTGGTCGGCGATGTTGAGCGCGAGGTTCTGACCCATCACGGCGAGGCCGATGAGTCCGATTTCGGAGAGTTGTTCGGGCATGTGGTTCAGGTTGCGGACGACAGACGGGGAACAGTGGAGACTGACGTGGCGCTGTAGGAGAAAATCGGAGCAGCGAACCTGGCGTGATCCGCGGCCGGAAACAGCGACCGGGCGCAGACGTTTGCGAGAAAGCGGTGGCGGCGCAAGCGCGCCAGCGGCGGGTGTTGCCGTCGTCGTTGACTACGTCATCCTGCCCGGCGGAGGCGACACGCTCCGCCCCCGCCACCGCTCTCCACGATGAAACACTGGATTCCCGCCCGCACCTATCGCCAGTTTCTCGAGGCCATGCCGATCGCCTGCGTCGATGTCGCCATCGTGCACCGGGGGGCTGTCCTGCTCGTGCTGCGCAAGGACGCCCCCGCCCGCGGCCAATGGTGGGTGCCCGGCGGCCGCGTCTGGAAGGGCGAGACCATGCGCGAGACCGCCATCCGCAAGGCGCGCGACGAGGTCGGGATCGAGTGTCACGTGGGCCCCATTCTGCACACCGCGGAGACTATCTTTCCCGACGGGCCGGGCGGGGTGGCGGTGCACTCGATCAACACCTGTTTTCTCCTCTACCCGGCCACCGCCCGCGTCCGCCTGCGCCCGGCGCTCGACGCGCACCATGGCGGGGCCCGCTGGGTGCGCACAATCCCGGCGGGCGTCGATGGCTACGTCGAACATTGCCTCCGCGCGGCCGGGCTCGAGTCCGCCTGAGCGGCGGGGGCGCCCGCCCGCCGGCGCCGTTTGCCGCCGGCGGCCCCATGGGTTCCTGACTCTCTCGTTTTAAGCAGGCACGCGGGGCTTGGCTTCGCCAAACCGCCCGGCGTAATCGGGGGCCTTCCCGCATCGTGCCCTTAATGCAGACGCCCAATTCTGGGCTTTTCCGCCAAGGGCGCCGACTGCTTCCCTCGCTTCTCCTTTCCTGCTCACACCCACCTGGTTTATGGCTAAATACGGCTACTTCGACGACGCGAACCGCGAGTTCGTGATCACCCGCCCCGACACTCCGCTGCCGTGGCTCAACTACCTCGGCCAGGACGAGTACTTCGGCATGGTCACCCAGACCGCCGGCGGGTACTCGTTCTGGAAGGACGCCAAGCTCCGCCGCCTCACGCGCTATCGGTACAACAACAACCCGATGGATAACGACGGCCGCTTCCTCTACGTGAAGCAGGGCAAGTCCATCTGGAACCCGGGCTGGAAGCCGACCCGCACCAAGCTCGACGCCTTCGAGTGCCGCCACGGCCTCGGCTACTCCCAGATCACCGGCCGGAAGGACGGCATCGAGGTCGAGCAGCTGATGTTCGTCCCGCCGCAGGAGAACCTCGAGGTCTGGAAGGTCACCGTCCGCAACAAGACCAGGAAGGCCCAGAAGCTTTCCCTCTTCTCCTACGTTGAGTTCTGCCTCTTCGAGGCCCTCAACGACATGACCAACTACCAGCGCACGTATTCGATCGGCGAGGTCGAAGTCGAGAACGGCGCCATCTACCACAAGACCGAATACCGCGAGCGCCGGAACCACTACACCCTCTTCGGCTGCACCAAGAAGGTCGCCGGCTACGACACCGCCCGCGACGCTTTCGTCGGCGTGCACAACTCCCTCGGCGACCCGAAGGCCGTGCTCGCCGGCAAGTGCACCAACTCCCGCGCCTACGGGTGGAATCCCATCGGCGCGCACCAGGTCGACCTCACGCTCAAGCCCGGCGCCGAGGAGACCTTCGCGTTCGTCCTCGCCTACGTCGAGCAGGGCGACCTGCCGAAGTTCGACGCGCCCTTCGTGATCAACAAGGCCAAGGGCCGCGAGATCATGAAGAAGTTCTCCGACCTCGCCGCCGTCGACGCCGCGTTCGCCGCCGTCAAGCAGCGCTGGGAGGACCTGCTCTCCATCTACCAGGCCACCAAGGTCCCCAACGAGCACCTCCAGCGCATGGTCAACACCTGGAACCAGGCGCAGTGCATGGCCACCTTCAACCTCTCCCGCTCCGCCTCCGGCTATGAGACCGGCATCGGCCGCGGCATGGGCTACCGCGACTCCAACCAGGACATCCTCGGCTTCGTCCACCTCCTGCCCCAGCGCGCCCGCCAGCGTATCCTCGACATCGCGTCGACCCAGCTCTCCGACGGCACCTGCTTCCACCAGTACCAGCCGCTCACCAAGAAGGGCAACGCCGACATCGGCGGCGGCTTCAACGACGACC
>JAEZSJ010000276.1 GCA_023443985.1 Verrucomicrobiota bacterium
ACCTCGATCTTCGGCGTGAACCAGCGGAGGTGGAAACTGTCGCCCCGCGGGACGAAGAAGGCCGTCTCCGAGTGGCCGTTCTCGGTGGCCAGCGACTGCAGCACCGCGGCCGGCAACCAGCGTTTCAGGGGGACGACGCCGGCGGGGTTCCCGGTGAAGACGCGATCGGCGAAGGCGTCCACGTGGTAGTAGTCGAGGATCATGGTGAGAGCGGCGGGGCGAATGTGATGGGGAACTGGAAACCGCGGGGTCCGGTGGTGGGGCGGCGGGCGGGCGCCACCGCCCTGCGGGGCGCACCGAGGGTGGCGGCGCGCTCCGGGCACAGCTTGCGGCAGGGGAGATCCGCAACGTTCACGAGCCCCAATCATGGGGAGTCCGCGGCCGACCGCAAGGTTGCGCATTGGGCGTATGAGCACACGGGCGGGGCGGCGCGGATCCCGCGCGGGCGTACACGGCGGGGCCGGGCCCGTGGCCGGACGGCGCACGCCGGGCAGGGTGCTGCCGGCCGCGGTGGGGCGGTAAAATCCGGTGTGCGTCTTGCACGGGCGGTCCTCGGTCGCAGGTTACCGGGTTCGGCGACGGAGAACGGCGGCGGCCGCCTGACGGTGGCGGTGTTGTTCGCGCCCGGCAGTGCCGGCCCGTCGCTGTGCCGCGGTTCCGGCGGTCGCCCTTGGCGGGTGTCGGGACCGGATCGTTTCATCCACCAACACCAGAAAGGCCCCACATGATCGCTCGAGCGCCCATCAAGAACCGTCCGTTCCGCGCCTACCAGCGCGACGACCTGCCGAAGATCCCGCAGTTGGCGCGGCTCGACCCCGGTACCGTGCTGGCGATGCGGGCGGTCGCCCAGGTACTGCCGTTCCGGGTGAACAGCTACGTCGTCGAGGAGCTCATCGACTGGGACCGGGTGCCCGACGATCCACTCTTCCAGTTGTCCTTCCCGCAGCCGGACATGCTCGCGCCGGAGGATCTGCGGTGCATGGTGGAGCTGCTCGCCGGCGATGCGACCCCGGAGCGGATCGGCCGGGCCGCCCGGCAGATCCAGCAGCGCCTCAACCCGCACCCGGCCGGCCAGATGGAGCTCAACGTGCCGTACCTCGACGGGCGGCCGCTCCCGGGCATGCAGCACAAGTATCGGGACACGGTGCTGTTCTTCCCCAGCCATGGGCAGACCTGCCACACCTACTGCACGTATTGTTTCCGCTGGCCGCAGTTCGCGGGCATCGACGAGCTGAAGTTCGCCAGCAAACAGGCCGAGATGCTCGTCGCCTACCTCCGGCAGCACCCCGAGGTGAGCAACGCGCTCTTCACCGGCGGCGACCCGATGGTCATGCGCGCGTCCGTGCTTCGGCGCTACATCGAGCCGTTGCTGGATCCTTCGCTCGAGCACATCACGGCGATCCGGATCGGCACCAAGGCGCCGGTGTGGTGGCCGTACCGATTCGTCAACGATCCGGATGCCGACGAACTCCTGCGCCTCTTCGGAGCCGTGCGCGACGCCGGCCGGCACCTGGCGATCATGGCGCACTACAGCCACCCGCAGGAGCTCCAGACGGCGGTCGCGCAGATGGCGCTGCGGCGGATCCAGAGCACGGGAGCCATCGTGCGCTGCCAAGCCCCGTTGATCCGCCATGTCAACGACGACGCCGACACCTGGGCCGACCTCTGGCGACTGCAAGTGCGTCTCGGGGCGATTCCCTACTACATGTTCGTCGAACGCGACACGGGCCCGAAGGGCTACTTCGAGGTGCCGCTGGCGCAATGCTTCGAGATCTTCCAGCGCGCCTACCGGCGGGTGTCGGGGCTCGAGCGCACGGTGCGCGGGCCCTCGATGTCGGCCACACCGGGGAAGGTGATCATCGGCGGGATCACCGAGCTGCACGGGGAGAAGGTTTTCAGTCTGCGCTTCGTGCAGGCGCGCGACCCCGACTGGGTGCGCCGGCCGTTCTTCGCGAAGTTCGATGAGAACGCCACCTGGCTGGATCAGCTCCGGCCGGCCTTCGGCGCCCGCGAGTTCTTCTTCGAGCGTCGCCTGCGCGAGATGACGGCGTCGCAGCAGTCCCCAGCATTCGGGCACCGCGTGGTGCCGCGGCGCAAGCTGACGGTCTTCGGCCACGTGGAGTGGGAGTGAGCGCCCGGGCGGGGGCGCGGTGCGCCGGGATGGCCGAAGCGGTTTGCGGCGATCGGGCCGGCTCCGTAGGGAACTGCGTGGCCAAACCGCACGCTGGCAGCGGGATAAAACGATCGGAAAGATTTCGATTGAGAACGAGTCTCAGTCTGCCGATAAAGGCTACGCTATGTCCACCAAGCCGCCCACCGATTGCCCGAAGACGCTGCCCTTGTGTCTGCTTGCCCCGGGCATGCAGGCGGAGATCTTCCGGCTCGGCGGACGCGAGGCGATCAACCACCGCTTGCGTGAGCTGGGGTTCTGCGAGGCGGCGCGGGTGAAGAAGATCTCCGGGCGTTCGACGGTGATGTGCGAAGTCTGCGGCACGAAGCTGGCGATCAGCGCGGAGCTCGCGCAGTTGATCCACGTGCAGCCGCTCGCTCCGGCCGGAGCGCTTTGAGGAAGCCATGGCTGCGGCACTCTCCGACCTTTCTCCCGGCAGCGTGGCGGTGATCCGCCGCATCCCCGCGAGCGGGGGCGTGTTTCTGCGGTTGCGCGAGATGGGCGTGCTGCCGGGCACAAACGTCAAACTTCTCCGGGCGGCGCCGCTGGGCGATCCGCTCGAGATCCAGATCCGCGGCTACAATCTCTCGCTGCGCCGTGCGGAAGCGGCGGCGATCGAGGTGGACCCGGCGGCTCCCGCGACCGGCTGATCCGCGGCGCGCGCGGCCCTGCCGTGCAGCGCACAGTCTCCCCCCACCCATGGCCGAACCCGTCTTCGCCTTCGTCGGCAACCCGAACTGCGGCAAGAGCACGTTGTTCAATGCGCTCACCGGTCTGCGGCAGAAGGTGGGCAACTACCCCGGCGTGACGGTGGAGAAGAAGGTCGGCGAGTGTTTCTCCCAGCACGGTCGGCGGATGCAGATCATCGACCTGCCCGGGGCGTACAGTCTCGCCGCGCGGTCGCCGGACGAGGCGGTGATGCGCGACGTGCTGCTCGGCCGGCGGGCGGACACGCCGCGGCCGGATCGCGTGGTGTGCATCGTCGATGCGACGAACCTCGAGCGGAATCTCTACCTGGTCTCCCAGATCCTCGATCTGGGGCTGCCGGTGATCGTCGCGCTCAACATGATGGACCTGGCCGTGGCGAACGGCCTGCGCATCGATGTCGACGCCTTGGCGGCCCGACTCGGCGTGCCCGTGGTCACCTGCCAGGCCAACGCCGGGGTGGGCCTGGCGGCGCTGCGGGTGGCGATGAGCCGGGCGGACCTGCTGCCGCGCTCCGCGCCGTTGTGGGCGGTGCCCGGCGAGGTGGCTCCGGCGCTCGAGGAACTGGTCGGCGCGATCATGCGCGACGAACGACGGGACGCGGCCGCGGCGCGGACGGAGGCCCTGCTGCTGCTCAGCGACCGGGCTTCGGTGGAGCAATCCGGCGTGCCGGTCGCGCCGTCGATCCTCGCGGTGGCGGATCGGTGGGAGGCCCGCTGGGCGGCGGCGGACTTCGACTGGCGCGGCGCCCTGGTCGCCGCGCGGTATGAGGCGGTGGGTGCGATCGTGCGCGCGGTGGTCGACACCGCGCAGGTGGACACCGGCCCCTCGGTCTCCGACCGGATCGACGCGGTCGTGGTGCATCCCTTCTGGGGCTGGGCGACGCTCGTGGCGGTGATGGCGACGATGTTCCTTTCGATCTTCACGCTCGCCGAGTACCCGATGGGATGGATCGACGGCGGCGTGTCGTGGTTGGCGGAACTGGTGCGTGGCGCGATGCCGGCCGGCGACCTGCGGGATCTGCTCACCGACGGCGTGATCGCCGGTGTCGGCGGCATCCTGGTGTTCCTGCCGCAGATCCTGATCCTGTTCTTCTTCATCGGCCTGCTGGAACAAACTGGATACATGGCGCGGGCCGCGTTCATGATGGACCGGCTGATGAGCCGCGTGGGGCTGGACGGGAAGTCGTTCATCCCGCTGCTCAGCTCGTACGCCTGCGCGATCCCGGGCATCATGGCGACGCGCACCATCGAGTCGCGCAAGGACCGGCTGGTGACGATCCTCGTGGCGCCGCTGATGACGTGCTCGGCGCGGCTGCCGGTGTACCTGCTGCTCATCGCGGCGATCGTGCCGGAGGAGCGCGTGCCGGTGCTGACGAAGGTGGGGCTGATGTTCGCGATGTTCGCGCTCGGGACCGGCGGGGCGTTTCTGTTCGCGTGGCTGTTCAAACGCACCCTGTTGCGCGGCGAGGCGCCGATGATGATCCTCGAGCTGCCGCCGTATCGGCTGCCCTCGCTGCTCTCGGTGGCGCTGCACATGGGCGAGCGGGCGTTCATGTTCCTGCGGAAGGCGGGCACGGTGATCCTCGCGATCTCGATCGTGCTGTGGGCGCTCACCACTTTCCCCCGCCAGCCCGACGCCACTGCGACCGAACAGATCGCCCAGAGCTATGCCGGGCGGATCGGCCACGCGATCGAGCCGGTCATCCGGCCGCTCGGCTTCGACTGGTAGATCGGGGTGGGTCTGATCACCTCGTTCGCCGCGCGCGAGGTGTTCGTCAGCTCGATGGCGGTGATCTTCAACGTCGACGAGAACCAGGAGGACTCGACCGTGCCCTTGCGGCAGGCGCTGCTCGCCGCGCGCTGGCCGGACGGGCGCGAGCTGTTCACGCCGCTCGTCTGCTTCACGCTGATGGTCTTCTACGTGTTCGCGATGCAGTGCGTGAGCACGATGGTGGTGGTGCGGCGCGAGACCGGCTCGTGGCGCTGGCCGCTGCTGCAGATCGGGTACATGACGACCACGGCCTGGGTGGCCTGTTTCGCGGTGCGGAACATCGGGCTGGCGCTGGGGTTCCACTGAGCTCGCCCGGAAGGCGTCATCATGGACCAATCGACCCAGACACTGCTCGCCCTCGGCCTCGTGTTCGCCGCGCTGGGCTACCTGCTCTGGCGTTGGCTGGGGCGGCGGCGCGGGAGCGCCTGCGAGGACTCCGGCTGCGGCTGCGACAAACGTGTATTGAAGAAACGGAACCGAAAATAGCACGACCGGCGAGGAAGGCCGCCGGTCGGGGAGGAACGGGAGGGGCGGGGAACGTGCGCCTCAGTTGTTCGCCGGCGGCGTGCCCGAGGGCTTGTTCGGCGGCGGGGTCTTCGGCTGGTCCTCGATGGACTGGCGGATCTCGTTCTCCGCGTCCTTGGATGCCTTCTTGAACTCCGAGAGGGATTTGCCGAGACCACGCGCGAGATCGGGCAGGCGCTTGGCGCCGAACAGCAGCAGAACCACAAAGCAGATGAGGATGATCTCGGGGGTGCCGAGACCGAGGATCGCGAGTGTGGGCGGGAGGCCGGACATGGGCGCAAGCTACGCCGAGGGGTGGTCGAGTAAAGGGGAAACCCGGCAGGGCCGCGGCGCGGCTCAGGAGCGCAGCTCGCCGAGGATCGCGACGAAGTTGTGCAGGAGCGGCGAGCTGTCGTCGCGATGCCAGACGGCGTGGATGTCGAGCGGATCGCAGTCGGTCGCGAGCACGGCGATCGGGAGCGGCGAGGGCGGCAGGATGAGCCGCGGCACGAGTGCGACCCCCATGCCCGCCGCCACCAGGCCGACCAACGCGGGCGCCTGGGTGGCCAGGGTCCGGCTGAAACGCGGGGCGAACCCCGCGTTGCGGCAGACCTGCAGCAGGAAGCTCCGGTAGCCGGAATCGGGATTCTCAATACCGATCCACTCGCAGGCGTGCAGCTCGGCGAGCCGCACGGGGGACCGCCCGGCGAGCGGATGATCGAGGGGGACGATGGCCACGAGCTCGCTGTGGAGGACGGGCTGGTGGGAGAGGTCCGGGTCCGGGCCGACGAGGTCGGTGGCGATGAAGCCGAGGTGGATCTTGTGGGCGTTGAGCGCGCTGAGCTGCTCGCCCATGGGCAGGTCGCGCACGACCACCTCCACGCGCGGGTAGCGGCGGCGGAACTCGGCGATCGCCCGCGAGGCGAGGGCGGCCGGGAGTCGCCAGTCCTGGCCCAGACGGAGTTCGCCCTCGGCGCCGTGGGCGACCTCGCGCACGGCGAGGGTGGCGAGGTCGACCTGCGCGAGGATCTTCTGCGCATGGGTGAAGAAGAGCCGCCCGGCATCGGTGAGGATGACCCGTTGGCGGTTGCGGTCGAAGAGCCGGGTGCCGAGCTCGTCCTCCAGCGCCTTGATCTGGCGGCTGAGCGCCGGTTGGGCGACGTGGAGCTTCTCGGCGGCGCGGGTGAAGTTCAGGTGCTCCGCGACGCAGCTGAAGTAGCGGAGATGGCGGAGTTCCATCGTGACAGACTAGCGGGGGCGTGGCCGGGCCGACAAGCGTGCGCGTGGCCCGCCGCGGCGACCGTCGACAAAAAGGCCCGGGACGGTGGGCACCGACCCGGGCGGGAAGCGTGGCTGCGATGCAGTCAGGGCTGCGGCTCGCCGCCGCCGCCGAGTGCGGCGTAGAGCTGCATGCGGCTGACGAGCGCCGCGAGCCGGACGGAGACCAGCCCCTGCCGGGCCGCGAACAGCGAACGCTGCGCGTCGAGCGAGACGAGGTAGCTGTCGACCCCCTTCTCGAAACGCGCGGTGGCGAGGCGGTTGGTCTCGGCGAGCGCCTCGACCAGGCGTTCCTGCGCGGCGAGTTGCTCGCCGATGGTGGCGCGGGTGGCCAGCGCGTCGGCGACCTCGCGGAACGCGCTCTGGATGGCCTTCTCGTACTGGGCGACGGCGAGTTCGCGTTGCACCTTGGCGGCGCGGTGGGCGGTCCAGGTGCGGGCGTCGAAGATCGGCATCGAGGCGCTGGGCAGGAAGCTCCAGGTGCCGGTGCCGCCCTCGAACAGGCCGTTGAGCTCGCGGCTGGCCGAGCCGATTGTGCCGGTGAGAGCGATACGCGGGAAGAACGCGGCGCGGGCCGCGCCGAGATCGGCGTTGGCGGCCTTCAGCGTGGCCTCCGCCTGCATCACATCCGGCCGCTCGAGGAGGACGTCCGACGGGAGGCCGGCGGCGACCTCCTTGAAGCCGGCGACCTGGGCGAGCCCGGCGGGGAGCAGCTCGGCGGGCACGGCGGTGCCGGCGAGGAGGTTGAGCGCGTTCTCGGCCTGGGCGAGCAGACGCGTGTATTGGGCGGAGCTGGCGCGCGCGGTCTCGAGCGGAGTCTGCGCCTGGCGCAGCTCAAGCTCGGTGGCGACGCCGGCCTCGTACTGCCGCCGGACCAGGCGGAACGTCTCCTCCTGCGCGCGGAGGGTGTCCTGCGCGAGGATGAGGGCTTCGCGGTTGGCGGCGACGTTGAGGTAGGCGGCGGCCACGTTGGAGACGAGCAGCGTCTGCGCGCTGCGGCGGGCCTCCCGGGTGGCCTGGTATTTTGCCAGGCCTCCTGGTTGAGGCTGCGCACACGGCCGAAGAAATCGACCTCCCAGGCGAGCACGCCGAGGCTGGTGCTGTAGCTTTCGGAGGTGCGGGGGCGGCCGGGCTCGGTGAGCTCGGCGGAGGCGCGCTGCTTGCCGCCGCTGCCCTGGGCGGTGACGGCGGGGAAGAGCGAGTCGCGC
>JAEZSJ010000291.1 GCA_023443985.1 Verrucomicrobiota bacterium
CTCGTCACCGCTCCTCCTGCAACTGGCCGTGGCTACGCCGCTGGCCGGCGCGCTCGTGCTCGCCTTCGGCAATTTCCTCCCGAAACGCCTCTGCAAGCTCGTCGCCTTCGTCGGCTTCCTCGTGCCGTTGCTCGCCGCGCTCACGCTCTGGTACGGCTACTCCGCCGCGTCGAAGACGGATGGTTACGCGTTTCTCTCCGCCACCGACCTCGGCCTGGCGCGCGGCTTCGGCATCGCGCTCAAGCTCGGCCTCAACGGCATCGCCCTCCCGCTCTTCGTGATGGCGGCGATCGTCGGCTTCGCGGCCGGCCTTGCCGCGCTCAACTCCGGCGCCGCGCGCCTGAAGCTCTACCTCCTGCTCCTGCTCGTGATGCACGGCGGGCTCATGGGCGTGTTCGCCTCGGTCGACGTCTTCTTCTTCTACCTCTTCCACGAGTTCGCCCTCATCCCGACGTTCCTGATGGTCGGCATCTGGGGCGGCCGCGACCGCGTCTACGCGGCGATGAAGATGACGATCTACCTCACGCTCGGCGCGATGCTCTCGCTCGCCGGGTTGATCGCGGTGTATGTGAAGAGCGATGCCGCGTCGTTCGACCTGATCAACCTCCGCGCCGCGATCACCAACGCGGGCGGGCTGCTCCCGTTCTACCAGCACAACTTCTTTGCGCTGCTGCTCTTCGGCTTCGGCGTCCTCGTCTCGCTCTGGCCGTTCCACACCTGGGCGCCGCTCGGCTACCACGCCGCGCCCACCTCGGTCTCGATGCTGCACGCCGGTGTACTCAAGAAGTTCGGACTCTACGGACTCGTGCAGATCGCGTTGCCGCTGCTCCCGCTCGGCGCGCGCGACTGGGCCGGCTGGCTCGTCTGGCTCGCGCTGGCGAATGTCGTGGTCATCGGCTTCGTCGCCATGGCCCAACGCGACCTCAAGCTGATGATCAGCTACGGCTCGGTGATGCACGTGGGCTACGGTTTCCTCGGCGTGGCGACGCTCACGACCCTCGGCGCCGGCGGTGCGGTGTTCTTCATGGTCGCGCACGGCCTCTCGGTCGCGCTGCTCTTCCTGCTCGGCCACGAGGTGCTGCTCCGCGTCGGCACCTACGACATGAACCAGATGGGCGGACTCGTGAAACGCGCGCCGGTGCTCGCGGCGTTCTTCTCCGCGGCGATTCTCGCCAGCATCGGCCTGCCGGGCTTCGCCGGCTTCTGGGGCGAGCTCACGGTCTTCCTCTCGCTCTGGAGCATCTCGAAACTCGTCACGGCGCTCGCGTTGCTCGGCCTGATCATTTCGGCGGTCTACGGTCTGCGCGCCGTCGCGAAAGTCTTCTTCGGCGAGGAGACCGAGAACCACGCGCTGTACGCTGCGGCGAATCCGACCGCCGATCTCTCCTGGTCCGCGCGCCTGCCGGCGCTCGTGTTGCTCGCCGCGTTGTTCTTCCTCGGTTTCTGGCCGAAGGCGCTCACCGCGCCGTTGAACGCCACCCTCGGCGAGATCTATCCGGCCGTGGAGGCGGCGGTGAGGGTCGCCGCCTCGCAATGATCTGACCGGGCGCACCGCACCGACTGCTCGATCGACCCACTTCTCTCCGCAATGTCCACGGAACCACTCGCCTCGCTTCAGCAAATCGCCGCGACCAACCACTGGTCGGCCCTCACCCCCGAGATCGGTCTCGGCGTCGCGGCGCTCGTGTTGCTCCTCATGGAGCTCGTGCTGCCGAAGCGCGTGGTGGCGCTCGCCGTGCCGCGCGTGGCGATCCTCGGCCTGGTCGCGATGCTGGGCTGGGTCGTGCGCGACTGGCAGTCCGCCTGGCTCGGCCGCGAGATCTTCGGCGGGATGGTCCGCCAGACGCCCGACTCGCAGATCATGCGGGTCTTCTTCCTCGTCTCCTCCCTGCTGGTGGTGTTCCTCGCGGCGGTGGTCCTGCCGAAGCACCGCTCGCCTCGGGTCGAGTTCCATCACGTGCTGCTCGTGTGCACCGGCGCGCTGATGCTGCTCGCGCAAAGCAACCACTTCGTCCTGCTCTTCGTGGCGTTGGAGACGGTGACCGTCTCGCTCTACGTGCTGGTCGCCTATTTCCGCGAAAGCCCGCTCTCGCTCGAGGCGGGTCTCAAATATCTCGTGACCGGCTCGCTCAGCTCCGCGCTGCTGCTCTTCGGCATCGTGCTCCTCTACGGCATCGCCGGCAACCCGCAGCTGGTCGGGCACACCGCGCAGGCGATGAACTTCGGCGAGCTCGGCGCGTTCCTCCGGCTGCATCCCCACGAGCCGCTGGCGCTGGTCGGCGCGGCGCTCGTGCTCTCCGGGCTCGCGTTCAAGATCGGCGCCGTGCCGTTCCAGATCTGGGTGCCCGATGTGTACCAGGGTGCGCCCACACCGGTGACGGCGTTCCTCGCCGTCTCCTCGAAGGCCGCGGGTTTCGCCCTGCTGCTCATCCTCGTGCGCGGGCCGTTCCAGCCGCTCGCCCCGCTCACGGTGCCGCTGCTCTCGGTCTTCGCCGCCCTCAGCCTGCTCTTCGGCAACCTCGCCGCGCTCGGCCAGCGCAACGTGAAACGCCTCATGGGTCTCTCCGGCATCTCGCACGCGGGGTTCCTGCTGGTCGGGGTGGTGGCCGCGATCGCCACCCACGATGCGGTGCCGTGGGCGCCGGCCGCCGTGTACTTTTACCTGTTCACCTATCTGATCGGCGCCATGGCGACGTTCGGAGTGATGGCGCACGTCTCCATCGACGACGACGCCGACCAGGACCTGCGCCACTACGCCGGCCTCGCGCGCCGCAGCCCGCTGCTCGGCGCGACCCTCGCCTGCGGCGTGGGTTCGCTGGCGGGCATCCCGCCGCTGGCCGGGTTCATGGGCAAACTGCTCCTCTTCATCGCCGCCTTTCAGGCGCACCAATGGACGTTGCTCGCCATCGCGATCATCGCGGTGGTCGTCTCGATCTACTACTACTTCGGCTGGATCCGTGCGGCCTTTTACGACGAGAGCACGGAGGCCGACCGCAACGTCGCGCCGATCCACCTCGGCCTATCTGCGGGAGCGGCGCTCGTGGCGCTGGCGTTGGCGGCGGTGCTGCTCGGGCTCTATCAGGGGCCGCTCGGTCAGTGGGTCGCCGGTTCGTGAGCCTTGGTCGGCGCCCGGTGTAGGCCCCGGCGCCGACGTGGCCGTCTCTGCTAACGCGGATCGCCGTAGAAGATGCCGCGGCCGCCGGTGGCGAAATACACCCGGCCGAAGATCCGCGGGTCGCCGGTCACGTGGCCGAGGCTCCCGAACTGCTCGGCGTCGTTGTTGATGCGCCGCCAGGTGGCGCCGGCATCGTCCGAGCGGAACAGCCCCTTCAGCTCGCCGATCTTCCCGGCGAGATAGAGCGCCGGATGGGTCTGCGCGGGAGCCGCCGCGCCGAATCCCAGTGAATACGCTTCCGCCGGGCGGCCGACGGCGGCGAACGTGGCGCCGCCATCCGTCGAGCGGAAGAGCCCCGCGAAGCGCGCCGCGAGCCAGAGCTCGCCGGTCCGGTCCGGTGCCGCGTAGAGCAGGCCGGCGGGCGGGCGCCAACGCGGCGTACCGTCGTCCACCGGCGTCTTTGGCAAACCGGTCGCGCGGACGGCGAACGTGGCGGCACCATCGTCGCTGACGAGCACCGTTCCATTGTCGGCGTCGTAGGCGTAGAACCGCGCGGCTTCCAAAGGATCGGCGATCACGCGGAGCCCGGGACGCAACCCCGCGCACGCGATCCAGGTGTCGCCGCGATCGCGGGTGAGGTGCGCGACCACCGGCTCGCCGGCCCAAGCGGCCCAGCCCGTCGCGCCGGGCTTCGGCTGCCCACGCGGGGTCCAGACGATCGTGCCGGCGTCGGCCGAGAGGGCGACGACTCCTGCGCCGGCGCTGTTCGGCGGCTCGCTCGCGAGCGCCGACCACGTGGCCCCGCTGTCGGCCGACCACGCGGCACGGATCTCGGTGGTGCGGTTGCGGATGGTGCCGACGCGCACCAGGCATTCGGGGCGGCGGCCGGCGAAGGCGATGCTCTCGGAATTTGCGAACCGCGGCGGAGCAGTGAACTGGAGTTGCGGCTCGTCGAGTGCGTCGTGGCGGTAGCCGTCGAGGTCGCCGAGTGCGCTGACGAGGTGCGGGCCGACCGGCGGACTGATCAGACCGAGCGGCACGGTCTCCTCGAGGCCGTTGTCCTGGAACCACCATGCGACTGCGTGGGCGGCATCGGCGGCGGTGAGGTTGCGCGAGGCCCAGATGCCGTAGCCGGTGGTGAAGAGCGCGTGGTCGGAGTCGAACGGGTCGATCTTCACGTCGCTGATCCAGTGGGGCGTGTGGTGCTCGGTCCAACTGGCGCCGGAGTGGTCCCAGCGCGAGGAGCCGAGCAACGGTCGCCAAGTCTCGCCGGCATCGGTGCTGCGGAAGATCTCGTCGTGCGGCTCGTAGCGACAAAATGTGGACGCCAGGAGCGTGTCGGGGTGGGCGGGATCGAAGGTGACCGCGCCGTAGCCGAATCCGGTGCGCGGCTTCTTGTCGCCGCGCGCGGGGGTGATGTCGCGCCAGGCGCCGCTCGTGGTCTCGAACTTCCACACCGCGCCATCGGTCATGGTGTTCGGGCCGGGGTCGTCGCCGTAGGCGAGGTAGAGCGTGCCGGCGGGGGTGAGCGCCGCGCGGGTCGGGCGGAAGCCAACGGGCTGCCCGGGCACGGGTTGCCACGTGACGCCGGCGTCGGTCGAGCGGAAGAGGGAAGTTTCGCGGGTCGAAACGGCGGCGTAAACGGTGGAGGTCGGCCGGCCCGCCGCACCGCCGCGCGGGTCGAAGAGCACCCAGACGATGCCGACCATCTGCGGACGCTGTGGGTCGCCGGAGTCGGCCGCGGGCGAGGTGGCGACCGCGGGGAACGACGCCACACGCGACCACGTGGCGCCGCGGTCGGCGCTGCGCCAGAGGCCGGCGTCGCGCGAGCCGAGAAAAAGGATACGTCCATCGTGCGGGTCGACGGCGAGCCGCTCGCCATTGCCGCGGCCGGCTTCGTTGCCGCCGAGCTTGAAGGGCAGCTCGGTGCGCTGCCACGAGGCGCCGCGGTCGGCGGAGCGGAGCAGGGCGGCGGCGGGCATCTCGGGCCGGTTGTAGATGCCGGCGGCGAGGTAGACGCGCGTGGGATCGGCGGGATCGAGCGCGATGCCGTCGATGCCGGTCAGGTGCCAGTCGTCCATGCCGAGCGAGTCGGTGAGCGGAATCCAGCGCTCGGCGGCGGCATCCCAGCGGTAGGCGCCTCCGACGTCCGTGCGCGCGTAGGCGAGGCCGCGTTCGGCGGGGTGGAAGACGAGGCCGGAGACGAACCCGCCGCCGCGGATCTGGACGTTGCGGAAGGTGTAGGGCACGGAGTCGACCGGCTGGGTGGCGGCTGCCGCCAAGGAACCGAGCGCGCAGACGCCGAGGGCGAGAAGCGGAAGACGAAGCATAGGGGGGCGAGCAGCAGAATTTGCGGGCTCCGGGTGGGCAAGCGGAAGTCCGGGCGCGGGGCCGGGCACGACGGGCGCTGGTGCGGATTTGATGCGTCGCCGGGCGGAGCTCCGCTGCGGTGGACGCGCCGGCTACTCCCCGATGATCTTTACGAGCACGCGCTTGCGCCGCAATCCGTCGAACTCGCCGTAGAAGATCTGTTCCCAAGGGCCGAGATCGAGCTTCCGCTCCGTCACGGCGACGACGACCTCGCGCCCCATGATGGTGCGCTTGAGGTGGGCGTCTGCGTTGTCCTCGCCGTGGTTGTGCGCGTATTGGCTGTGTGGTTTCTCCGGCGCCAGGCGCTCGAGCCATTTCTCGAAATCGGCGTGCAGGCCGCTCTCGTCGTCGTTGATGAAGACGGAGGCGGAGATATGCATGGCGTTGACGAGGCAGAGGCCCTCGCGGATGCCGCTGGCGCGCAGCTCGGCCTCGACCTGAGAAGTGATGTTCAAGAACGCGCGCCGCGCGGGCACCTCGAACCAGAGTTCCTTCCGGTGCGATATCATGGCCGGCGAGCTTGTCGGGGAATGCGCCGGGGCCAAGTGCCGAAGCCGGGCCGAAGTGGTGTGCGCCCGCTCGTCCGGCGAGCTGCCGGTCGGCCCCGCGTCGATATCACCGGACGGGCCGAATCGCTCCGACCGCTTAACTAGACGGCCGTCGACTTAAGCGGTCGGGACGCCAGGTGGGGCGGGGGGCATGGGCGGGGCGCGGGGCGGGGGAGGGAGGTCCAGGGACGGGAGATTGGGGGCACGTTCATGCCGGTTGCGCCGCGTTGGCGACTGTGCTACCCCTCCCGGCCCGATCACACCGGCATGCAAGACCTCGAATTCAACGAGATCATCGACCTCATCCACAAGGAGGACTCCCGCTTCGACAAACGCGCCTACCATTTCGTCCGCGCGGGCCTCGACTTCACCGTCAAGGAGCTGAAGAAACGGGACCCCGAACGCGCGAAACGCAGCCAGCACGTGGCCGGCCAGGAACTGCTCCACGGGTTTCGCGCCTATGCGATCGACCAGTTCGGGCCGCTCGCGCACACCGTGCTCACCGACTGGGGACTGCGGCGCTGCCGCGACTTCGGGGAGATCGTGTTCAAGCTCATCGAATACAACGTGCTCTCGAAGACCGAGAACGACTGCCTCGAGGACTTCGCCGAGGTGTTCGAGTTCGACGAGGCGTTTCTCCAGCCCTTCGAACCCGCGACCCGCCGCCTGCCGTTCCCCGAGCTCGCCGAGGGCGAGGAGAAGGCGTGAGGGGGGATTCCGGGCGGGGCCGTGGCCGCCTCCCCTCTCCCCCGACCCCGCGGTGACCCCCGGGGGATCCAGCGCCTTGCCCCACGTCCTCGTCTGCTCCCTTCCTGCTTTTCCACTCCGCCTCTTTCGTCTCCCCTCATGCCCGCCCACCGCGTCCGCCGCCCCAGTGATTTCGATCTGCTCCGCCCGTTCTGGGGCGAGGCCGTGCATCGCCACGTGCTGCCGAACGGACTCACGGTCCTGCTCAAGCCCGACCACTCGTCGGCCCTCTGTTCCGTGCAGGTGTGGGTGAAGACCGGCAGCATCCACGAGGGGGCGCTGCTGGGCGCCGGGCTCTCGCACTACCTGGAGCACATGCTCTTCAAGGGCACCGAGCGCCGCGCCGGCCGCGAGATCTCCGCGACCGTCCAGGCGCACGGCGGCTACATCAACGCCTACACGACCTTCGACCGCACGGTCTACTACATCGACATCCCCAGCGAACACGCCGGCGTGGCGGTCGATCTGCTCGCCGACGCGGTGCTGCACTCCACGCTGCCCGCGGAGGAGGTCGAGCGCGAGCGGCAGGTGATCCTGCGCGAGATCGACATGACCCTCGACGAGCCCGACCAACGGCTCGGGCAGACGCTCTTCGAGACGGCCTTCCGCCAGCACCCGTACCAGCACCCGATCATCGGCCACCGCGCCGTCTTCGAGAGCGTCACGCGCGACGACCTCGTCGCGTACTACCGCACCCGCTACGTGCCGAACAACCTCGTGCTCGTCGTCACCGGCCATTTCGAGCCCGCCGCGCTGCTCGCCGAGGTGGAGCGGCACTTCGGCCCGGCCCCGCGCGTGCGCCTCGCCCCGGTGTTCCTGCCCGGGGAGGCCGTGCCGCTCGCGCCGCGCGAGGCGCATCTGTTCGAGGACGTGCAGATCTCCCGGGCCGGGCTCGGCTGGCAGATCCCCGGACTCGACCACGCCGACACCCCGGTGCTCGACCTGCTCGGCACCGTGCTCGGCTACGGCAACAGCTCCATCCTCTGGCAGGAGCTGCGCGAGCGCCGCCGGCTCGTGCACTCGATCGACGCCTCTGCGTGGAATCCCGGCACGGTGGGCCTCTTCTATGTCTCGATGCTCTGCGATCCGGACAAACGCGCCGCGGCGACCGCCGTCGTGCAGGCCGAGCTGGCGAAGATCGCGCGCCGCGGCCTCGCCCCCGGGTTGTTGAAGAAGGCCGTGCGGCAGCTGGTGGTGGGCGAGATCAACACCCGCAAGACCATGAGCGGCCAGGCCTCGCGCCTGGGCCTCGCGGAGGTCGTCGTGGGCGACCTGCACTACAGTCGGCACTACTTCGACCGCCTCGCGAAGATCACTCCGGCCGACATCCGGCGCGTGGCGGCCACCTACTTCGTCCCGGAGCGTTTCACCGCCGTCTCGCTCAACCCGAAGGTCGCCGCCCCGGCCCCCGCGGCCGAGCCGCCCGCCTCGGAACTGGCCGACTTCGCCGAGGAACGCGTCGCCAACGGCGCCCGCCTCCTGCTGCTTCCGGACAAGCGCCTGCCCAACCTCCACCTGCGGCTTGTCTGCCTCGGCGGGGTCGTCCACGACCTGCCGGATGCGCGCGGCGCCCTGTCGTTGATGGTGACGTTGCTTACCAAGGACACGCGCAAACGCAGCGCCGACGAGGTCGCCGAGGCGATCGAGGCGGTCGGCGGCACCTTCCACGACTTCTCGGGCAACAACACCTTTGGACTCAGCCTCGAGGTCTTGCCGGGCGACATCGACCGCGCGCTCGACCTGCTCGGGGAGGCGGTGCTCGCGCCGGCCTTCCGGCCGGAGACCCTCGAGATCGAGCGGGAGGCCCACCTCGCGTCCCTGGCCGAGCAGGCGGACGATGTCGTGACGGTCGGGCGGAAGCTCGTCCGACGGAAATTCTTCGGCGAGCACCCGCTCGCGATCGATTCACACGGCACGGAGGAGGGGCTGCGGTGTGTCACGACAAAGTTGTTGCGCAGCCTGCACCGCCGGCTGCTCGTCGCGGGGAACTGCGTGCTCGCGGTCACCGGGGATTTCGAGCCGCGCAAGCTCGCGCCGAAGCTGAAGACATTTCTCGCCAAGCTGCCGAAGGGCGCCGCGCCGGGGGCGGGACCGGAGTTCACCGGGCCGCAGGCGGGCGCGTTCGTGGAGATCCAGCCGCGCCAGCAGGCGGTGGTGTTCCACGCCTATCCATGCCCCGGCATCCGCGGTGCGGACCATTACCTCTCGGAGGTGGCCGACGAGGTGTTCAGCGGCATGGCCTCGAACCTCTTCGAACGGGTGCGCGAGCAGAAGGGCCTGGCGTACTTCGTGCGCTCGTCGCGGGTGCTCGGAGTCGACACCGGCCTGTTTGGCTTCTACGCGGGCACCGCGCCGGACAAGGCGCGCGAGGTGCTCGACGAGATCGAGGCCGAGGTGCGGCGCGTACAGGAGGGCGGCATCACTCCCGACGAGCTGCTGCGTTGCCAGACTCGCTTGAAGGCCGCGCGGCGCATGAGCCTGCAGACGAACGGCGCCCGGGCCCTGCAGGCCGCGCTCAACGCCGTGTACGGCCTGCCGGTCAACGATTGGAGAAACTACGACGCGCGGGTCGACTCCGTGACGATCGAGCAGCTTCGGGATTTCGCGCGGCGCTACTTCACACCCGCGCGGCGCGTCGAGCTTGTCGTGCGACCGTAGCGTCGCGGTGCGGTTCGCCGGCTCGGCGAGATCAGTCGAGCGGTGCATCCGAACTCGCCCCCCGAGCCGGAGTCTCCGGCGGGGCCGGGCGAGGCGGGCGACGAGTGCCGCCTCGCTGCGGCGCGCTCAGGCGATCTCGCCTGCGCGGCGCGCGACATCGGCCCAGGCGCCATCGGGCACGAGCGGGCCGAGGTGCCGGACCGTCTCGGCCCCGAGGAGGGCGGCGAGGCGGCCGCAGGCGGGCAGCGGCAGACCGCGCAGGTAACCGGTGAGAAAGCCGGCGGCGAAGGCGTCGCCGGCGCCGT
>JAEZSJ010000299.1 GCA_023443985.1 Verrucomicrobiota bacterium
ACGCCGCACCGCGCTTCCTCGCACCGATGTCCTTCGACTTCGACCTCGTCATCGACCGCCGGGACACCGGCAGCGAAAAATGGGAACGCTACGCCGGCCGCGACGTGTTGCCGATGTGGGTGGCCGACATGGATTTCGCCTCTCCGCCCTGCGTGCTCGAGGCGCTGCACCGCCGGGTCGAGCACGGCGTCTTCGGCTACACCCTGCCGCCGCGCACCGCGGTCGACGCCATCGTCGCGCACCTCGCGGGGAGCTACGGCTGGAACATCGATCCGAGCTGGATCGTCTTCACGCCCGGCGTGAACCGCGGCATGAACCTCGTGTGCCGCGCCATCGGCGAGCGGGGCGACGCCGTGCTCGTGCCCTCGCCGGTCTACCCGCCGTTCTTCGGTGCTGTCGCCAATTCCCAACGTCGCCTCATCGACGTGCCCCTCGCCCGCCGTGCCGGCGAACGCTGGGAGCTCGACTTCGTCGCCCTCGCCGATCGCACGCCGTCCGACGCAAAGCTGCTGCTGCTTTGCCATCCGCACAACCCCGTCGGACGCGCCTGGACGCGCGAGGAACTCGAGCGCCTCGGCGCCTTCTGCCTCGAGCGCGACCTTTGGCTCTGCTCCGACGAGATCCATGCCGGCCTCGAGTTCGACGGCCGCACGCACATCCCCTTCGCCACGCTCTCGCCCGAGCTCGCCGCGCGCACCATCACGCTCCAGGCGCCGAGCAAGACCTTCAACCTCCCCGGGCTCGGCCTTGCCTTCGCCGTCGTGCCCGACGCCGACCTCCGCAAACGCCTGCTCGGCGCCCGCGCCGGTCTCGTGCCACCCGACTTGTCACCACTTTCCTACGCCGCGGCCGAAGCCGCCTATCGGGACGGCGAACCTTGGCGCCGCGAGCTCGTCGCCTACCTCCAGGCCAACCGCGACCACCTCGCCGCCTTCATCGCCCGCGAGACACCCGAGCTGAAGCTGTCGCCCGTCGAGGCGACCTACCTCGCCTGGATCGATGCCACCGCGCTCGGCCAGCCCGAGCCGGCGAAGTTCTTCGAGCAACACGGCCTCGGCCTCAACGACGGCACCGGCTTCGGCGCGCCCGGTTTCGTCCGCCTCAACTTCGGCTGCCCGCGCGCCACGCTCGACGAGGGCCTCCGCCGCCTCCGCGCCGCCGTGCTCGCCACCCGCCGCTGAACGCCCGCCGACCCGTTTCGGCGCCCGACGGAACTCCTTGCGTCCAAGCAGGCCCAAGGATCAGCCGGCCGCGAGCGGGGCCACGCGCGCGCCGCGCGAGAGCACTCCATCCCCGCAGTCTTCAGAAATTCGTTACGGACGACCGCGATGATTCTGGCCAACGCGCAATGCAGAGATCGTATCTTCCCAGCTTCCGGGCCTCCCCGCAGCACGGTTCAGTTGGCGCAGATCGCGCACGTCATCGGTCAGCAGCACCTGATCCCCGCGCCACTTCGGATCGGCATAGATGGTCAGATGCAATCCACCGAGGATACGGATAGACGAGACACGGTCGTTGATCTTGCTCCCGTCGGGGAAACGGATGTCGCGCAGATCCTGAATCTCGGTCCCGGGATCGAGCTCCAACGCGTCGCCCTGGAAATCCGGGTCGGCGTAGAGAATCACACACGCCGGCCCGCGCGAACCATGCGGCCGGTGCGGACGCTCCAGCTCCGGCCGCGGCCGCTCCCGGGGCGGCGGATCGGCGCGCACCGCGGTGATGGTGTCATCCCAACGCTCCGTCCCGGAGCCGCGACGCGACAGGCGCCGGAGATCCGGCACATCCTCCTCCACCAACAGCCGGTCGCCGCGGAACTTCGGATCGGCATAGACGTTGAGTCTCATCCCGCCGAGCACCCGGATCGAGGAGACCCGGTCGTTGATCTTGCCGCCGCCCGGAAAGCGCACCTCCCGCAGGTCTCCGATCTCGTCCCCGGGGTAGATCTCGTAGGCATCCCCACCGAAACCGGGCTCCGAATACAGAATGGCGACGGACGTCCGGGCTTGGCGCCGGCGCCCGTTGTCATGTTGCGCCAGAACGGCGGTGGGAAGGAGCGCCGCCAAGACGAGGAAGGTGAGTATTCTCATGGCAGATGAAATTGACCCTGGGAGAGAAAGCGCGCCGCGGCGGATGTTCCCCGGCCACAGCGGGGATTGAGGAAGACCGCCCCGTCTCCAAAGGTCAACTGTCCCCGGACCGCTGGACCCGCGCGCCCGGACTGCCCGCGGTTGCGCCGATGGCGGCTGCCGTCTCGGCACGTCCCACCACCGCCCGCCGTTCACAGCTCCTTGTAGAAGACCGCGTTCCTCGTGGGCGTGCCGTCGGGATCCAGCGCATAGCCCGGAATGCCGCCCACATGGGTGTAGCCGAGCTTCTCGTAAAATGCCTTCGCGCCGCCCGCGCCCTCACTTGTGTCCAGAAACAGGATCCGAACCGCGCGCTCCCGCGCCCGAGTCTCCGCCGTTTCCATCAACCGCGAGCCGAGGTCGCGCCCGCGCCACGCCGGCAGCACCATGAGCTTCTGCACCTCGGCGCGGTGGCCGCCATTGCGCCGGCTCTCCCACGCCACTTGCACGCTGCCGACGACCGCCCCCGCCTCGTCTCGCGCGACCAGCAGGAGCTTCGCGCCCGCCGCCACTGCCCGCAGCACGCCATCCCAATACTCCGTCGCCTCGGCCGCAGCGATGTCGGCGAGGAAACCGATGGAAGCGCCGCCGCGCACACACGCGCACAACAGCGCCGCAAGCTGCACCCGGTCCTCGTCGCTGCCGGGCAGGGAGAACGGCTCGAGGCGAAATTCCATGCACCGATTCTGACCACCGCGGCTTGTCGCGTCCAATGCCCGTTCGCTACCGTGTCGCGGCACACTCCGTGCCGCCGTCGGGCGTGGCCTCCGGCATCCGCCGCTCGCGCCGTTCCGCCCCGCCACCCGTTCCGCCATCCACCATCACCATGCTGCTCCTCGCCTCCGATCCCCGCATCGTCCTCACCCTCGACGCCGGCGGCTCCAGCTTCCGCTTCTCGGCCCGCCGCGGGCGCGAGCGGATCACCGAACTCGTGACGCTGCCCACCGACGGCGACGATCTCACCCGCTGCCTGGCCAACCTCATCGAGGGCTTCACCCACGTGCGCGCGCACTGCCCCGAGCCGCCCGTGGCGATCAGCTTCGCGTTTCCCGGCCCCGCCGACTACCGCGCCGGCATCATCGGCGACCTCACGAACCTGCCCGCCTTCCGCGGCGGCGTGGCGCTCGGGCCGATGCTCGAGGCTCGGTTCAACCTGCCCGTCTTCATCAACAACGACGGCGACCTCTTCGCCTACGGCGAGGCCACCGCGGGTTTCCTCCCCTGGGTGAACGACCAGCTCGCGGCCGCCGGCAGCCCGCGCCGTTTCGAGAACCTCGTCGGCGTCACGCTGGGCACCGGCTTCGGCGGCGGCATCGTGCGCCGCGGCGAGCTCCTCGCCGGCGACAACTCCATGGCCGCCGAGATCTGCATGCTGCGCAACAAACGCGACCCGCAATGGAACGCCGAGGAGGGCGCCAGCATCCGGGCCGTGCGGCGCGCCTACGCGGAGCGCGCGGGCATTCCCTTCGCGGACGCCCCGAATCCGCGCGAGATCGAGGAGATCGCACTCGGCAAACGTCCCGGCGACGCGTCCGCCGCGGCCGAGGCCTACCGCCGGCTCGGCGAAGTGGTGGGCGACGCCCTCGCGCAGACGCTCACCCTCGTCGACGGCCTCGCCGTAGTCGGCGGCGGGCTCTCCGCGGCCGGCCCGCTCTACCTGCCCGCGCTCGTCGCGGAGTTGAACGGCACCTACACCACGCCCGACGGCGGCACCCGGCGGCGGCTCGTGCAACAGGCCTTCAATCTCGAGGAAGCCGCCCAGCTCGGGGCCTTCGTCCGCGGCGCCACGCACGAGATCGCCGTGCCCGGCACCGATCGCCGGATCGCCTACGACCCGCTCGCCCGGATCGGCGTGGGCGTGTCCCGCCTCGGCACCAGCGAAGCCATTGCCCTCGGCGCCCACGCGCTCGCCCTCCAGCAGCTGGATCGGCGGTGAGCCCGCCCGATCCGCCCCCTCACCTCCGGTACACTTCCGCGACCGCGGCGAGACCGTACAGCGGCTCCAGCAGCGCCTTCATCCGCGCGGTGACCGTCGGGTCGGAAAACGACCCGAGCTCGGAATACAGCAGCTGGCGCGCCTCGAGCTTGACGTTGGCGCCCATCGCCCGGGTGGACCAGTTCGCCAACAGGCCCGTCCGGATCTCCGGCAGCAGGGCCGCCCGGACAAACTCCGGGTCGCTGGTCTTGAGCACAAACCGTTCGTCGAAACCGGCATCGCCCACCTTCACATCCTGCATGCCGAACTTGACCCCCAGGGCGGTGAGGAAGTTCTGCGTGCCCAGCTGAAGAATCAGCCCGTGCGGATTGTCGCAGGAGATCGCCACCGCCCGCCACGTCTGCCGGTGCTTGCCGCTGCCCGTGGTGTACGAGTGGATATGGACCGTGCGCCCCCGGTGCGGGCCGGCGACGGCGGCGACGCGCGGGATGAAACCCAGCACCGGCGGCTTCTCCTCGAGCTGCAGCCCGAGCTCCCCCGCGAGCGCGGCGAGGTTTTCCTTCGCCTTCTCCGCCTGGCGCCGCCCCAGCACCACCGCGACGACGACGATGCCCGCCGACACACCGAAGAAGAACACGAGTCCGATAAGGCCGCTCATGGGGGCAGCTCAACGCAGTGTCCGGGGAGCGTCAACACGGGCGCGGGACCGCCCCCCGGGCGGGAGGGCGTCGCGCCCTGTGGTGGAAAGAAAAAGCCGCCCGACCATTCGGGCGGCCCGGTGAAGCCGGCGCAGCGCGGGGTGCCTACTCGGCACTCTTGCGCGCACGACCGCCGGAGCGGCCGCCGCCGGATTTGCGCGCAGGCTTCGCCTTCGCGTTGAGCCAAAGCTCGTCCTTTGCGTTGCGATTGAACCAGAAGATCTCGCCCGCGTGTTCGGCGAAGACCGGCTTGCTGTCCTCGCTCTCGGGCACCTCGAGTCCGGCCTTCACGAGCGCCTCGACGAGGTCGGCCTGCGACACGCCGAGCGCCTCGGCGACGGCCCCGGGCGCCGCGCTGAAGGAGGCACCGCGCTTGTTCTTCGTGAAGTGCGGCCGGATACGGGCGAAGACCGAGTCGTCGTCCCCCGCCACCGGAGCCTCCTCGGCGGCATGCTCCGCGGACGCCTGCTCCGCGGCCGGTGTCGGCTCGGCGGCGAGCTCGGCCGTGCGCGCGTCGGCCGCAGGCTCGAGCGCGACAGGCGCCGGCGCGGCGGAGTCCGCGGGTTCGTGCGGCTCGCCCGAGGCGGCTTCGATGGCATCGCCTTCATCGCCGCTTCCGGGCTGCTCGCCGGCGCGTTTCTCGCGGGCGTTGATCCAGATCTGGCCGCCCTGGC
>JAEZSJ010000359.1 GCA_023443985.1 Verrucomicrobiota bacterium
GGCTGTCGGTGGCGAAGAGGTTGCGGACGTTGAACTGGATCTTCCAATGGATCTTGTCCGTGAGCTTGCGCTCGTAGCTGATCCACGTGTCAACGGAATCCTCGGACGGGCCATAGTAGGGCTGCGAGAGGTCGTAGCCGCCGGTCTCCGTCATCGGATAGCCGATCACCACCTTGTCCTGCCAGCGGTAGGCGCCACCGACGCCGACGCCCTTCAGGAACCCGGTCGAGAACGAGTAGTTCGTGATGACGTTGAAGCGCCACTTGCGGATCTCGTCCGACTGGGTGCCCTCCTGCAGCTTCATCTTCACGTAGTTCGCCTTCCAGGGGGCGTAGACGTTCGGCCCGATGGCGGCACCGGCGCCACCCCAGCGCGGCACTTCGCCGGCGGCGGTGAACGTCGTCTCGCTCGTGGGATCGAGCAGCTTCGAGTCGAGATACTCGATGAACTCGGTGAGCGTCGCTCCGCCCACGTTCACGCGGGTCGCATTGGTCTTGGAGGCGTTGAACGAGATGCGCCAGCTCTTCAGCGGGTTGGCGGTGAGCTCGAACTCGTAGCCCTTCGAGATCGTGTCCGACGTGACGGCGAACCCTTGGGGGGCGGTCGCACCGTAGGAGCTGACCGTGTTCGGGGTGGGCGCGAACTTCGCCGGATCCGAGCGGTAGGTGTCGCGGTCGACCAGGGCGGTTGTCGGCCCGAGCGGGGTGAAGTTCCACGCTTGGAAGAAGCCCTTGCTGTCGAGCCACTGCTGGATCTCGTTCCAGCCGCGGATCGCCTCGTTCATGCGGGCGATGGCCTTCGCCTCGCCGGCGACGTACTCGGGCGTGCCCTCGGTCATGTTGGTCCAGGTGCCGTCCGGGTTCTGGGTCTGGATGTAGCGCGGGTACGCGTTCGTCCAGCGGTTGCGGTAGAGCGGCTGGTTGGCCGAGTCCATCGTGTACGCGCCGAGCTCATACAAGAACACGTTGCGCCAGTTGAGGCCGTTGGTGATGACACCGCCGAGTCCGCCGGCGTTGGCCAGGGCGGCCGCGGTGTTCTTGACCGTGGTCTCGTATTTCACGAGGCGGATCGAGTACCGGCCGTCCTTGGTGCCCAGCAGGACGCCGTACTCCTTGGTGTCGCCGGAGGGATTGTCGATGGCGTTGCCATAGATGTCCCGCCGCACCGAGGTGACGTCGAAGTTGCTGGAGGTCGCGTAGGAGAGGCTGATGTTGATCGGCAGCGGATCCTTCTTGAGGAACCGGTTGAGGTGGGCGACTCCCTGCCAGTTGAAGGAGTGGCCGCTCGCCTCGGCGAAGTTGCGGTAGACGAACGGCTTGGCGCCGCCGACCTCTTCCTCGCTCAGGTTCAGCTGCATGCGCTGGCCGGTGATGTTCTGGGCCGCGACATCGCGGGTGCTGATCTTGTCGTAGCGCCAGCCGAGCGTGCCGACGATGGCGCCGTTCCAGAGGAAGCCCTGGTACGAGCCCGCGAAGGACCGCGTCTTCTTCTCCAGCTTCGTCGCCTTGGTCCAGGTCTCGGTGTTCTCGCCACCGGCGCCGCGGAGCAGCTGCAGATTGAAGCTACGGTTCCAGCCGACGAGGTTGTCGAGGTTCGAAGCCTGCGTCCAGGTGGAGCCGCTGATGATGTTCTCGAGGCTGTCCGGGCGAGCCCACGGGTCGCCGAACGTGCCGACATTCACCCCGGACTTCGGCTTCGGATCGAAGACCAGGAGATTGGAATCCGGCAGGTCGATCACCGTGCCGATCCGCGGGATGTAGGCGCCCGCGGCGGTGTCCCGACCGGTGATCTGCGGCCCGAGGTAGATGAAGCCAGTCGCCACACGCTCGTTGATGTTCGAGGTGGCCCCGGTGGTGCCGTTCCAATAGCCGGCCCACTCCTGGCTGTTGGCGTACATCTGCCAGGAGGTGTTCTCGACGTAGTAGCGCTCGTTGGACGCGACGCCGTTGAAGCGGTGTTTGCCGAGCAGCTTGATCAGGAACTGGTTGTCGGTGAGGTCGGAGACGCGCAGCTCGGCGAAGAGCGAAGCCCGCTTGTACTCACGATCCGTGAAGGTCTGGCCGCCGCCGGCGCCGCCGGCACCGGCCACGAACGGACGCCCGAAGTTCGGGTTGAGCGCACCGGTCACGTAGTAGTCGTCGAGCCGTTCGGAGAGGTCGAGGCTGATGGCCGGGCCCCAGCCGAGCAGGCCTTCGTTGCCGGAGGTGCTGCGCTGGCGGTCGTACGTCAGGTTGATGCCGACCCGGTCGTTCCAGCCGGTCTGGGTGAAGTCGATGTTGTAGGCGGTCCAGCGCTGCCACTCCGACTTGTTGGGGCCGTCGATGAGGTTGTTGTAGAAGTCGAAGACGGTCCGGTCGGTGAGGCCCTGGTCGCGGTAGCCGCCGTACTGCGCATTGGGCAGCACGTAACCGACCGCGTTGGCGCGGCCGCTGAGGCCGTTGACCGTGTAGATCGCGCCGCTGAAGCGCTTGCCGGGCACGCCGCCGGAGGCGCCGGTGGGCACGCCGTTGCTGCCGAGTGCGCCGGCGTTGATCCAGCCGCCGCGGGCGTCGTAGACCACGCCCGTGGTCCCGTCGATGGTGTAGTAGGGCTGCTGCGCGTTGACGACGCCGCCCATCCACGGGTTGTAGTTCACCGTACTGGCGTTAACGATACCCCAGCCGTCGCCCTTGACGATGTCCGCGTCGTTGCGCTCGACGGAGTACGGGTCCAGCGCGACCGCGCGGCCGAGCCCGCCGAAGGGGTTGACCGTGTCCTTGCCCCAGTCGGCCTTGATCTGCTCGGCGGTCTTGGCCGGCAGGTACCAGGCCGAGACCTTGTCGAACGGGGTCACTGTGCGCGGGCGGTTGGCGTCGATGTCGCCCGCCTCGTACTTGACCTTGATGCTGGTGTGGAAGGCCGGGTTCTTGAAGAGCTTGGGCTCCCAGCGCGCGGTGGCGTAGACGCGCTCGTCGTTCTCGAACGCGGGCTTCTGCCGGAAGTTCTCGTGATCCCAGAGGCCGGCCACGCGGAACGACAGCACGTCGTCGATCAACACGTGGTTGTAGTTGACCGAGACACGCTGGCTGCCGAACGAGGCGAGGCGATACTCGAGCCGCCCCTCGGTCTTGAAGCCGGCGCCCTGCATCGTCGCGTTCTGGATGCCGGAGGGGCTGCCAAGGCCGAACAGGAAGGAGTTCGGGCCGCGCAGGATGTCGATGCGGTCCACGTTGTACGAGTCCCACGGGATGTCGGACACGAAGTAGTCGCGCGTCGTATCCGCCGGTGCGAGACCGCGGACGCGCTGGGCTCCCGCCGGGGTGCGCAGCGCCGGTGTCTCGTTCACGTCGCCGTTGAGGCCGGAGAACGTGCCGCGGGTGCCCGCGACCTCGGTGTTGGTCGTGTATTGAAGCAGGGACCCGGCGTCCGTCGCGCCAATGTCGGTCATCAGGTCCTTCGTGATGACGGAGACGGACGAGGCGATGTCCCTCAGTTCCGAGCGGATGCGGGTGCCGGCCAGGGAGTCGGTCGCGACGTAGCCCGAATCGGACTCGGCGCTGACCTCGAACGGGCTCAGGACCACAATATCTTCGGTCGTCCCCGTGTCCGGGGCGGCGGGCGAAGCGGCGGGCGTCGTCTGCGCGATGAGCGCCGGCGACAGCAAAGCCGCGAATGCGGCGATGCGCTGTCTCTTGCTTGTTGTCATAGTCAGTAGTTTGGGGGTTTCTGCCCTGCAGGACTTGGGGGCAGGGTGTGCTTGCCTACTGTCGGAGCGGGGGGAGCGACAAAAGTCGGCGGCGTGCAGGAAGCGGCCGCGGCGGAGTCCGATCAAGAGACCAGACGTCGACCCGACGCATCGACTTTGGTCGTAGTGGCACTAATCTCGCCAGCCGCGGCGGGCGGACCGGCCCGTGGTACCCGCTGGTCCACGCTCGCGTGCCTCCAGACGCAAAAGGGCGCCAGCAACCCCAAGCCGCTGGCGCCCTAACGCAACACATAGCCAAGCTATAGCTATGTATCAAAGTGTCTATACGGCGCGGCCAGGCCGGCTCTCCGCAGCAGGCCGGCGCCACTGGACAGCGCCGACCGACGTCGACACGCTCCGGCTCCGGCCCACAGCGCGCAAGCGATCGATCGGACGAAAGTGAGCAATACTAAGGTCGTAGCGCCTCCGGCGCCCGCCCGTTCACTCCAGATGGATGATCCCGCGCTTCACGCCGGCGAGCACCGCCTGGGTGCGGTCGGCCACGGCGAGCTTGGTGAGGATGCCCGTCACATGCACCTTCACCGTCGACTCCACCACATTGAGGGCCGCCCCGATCTCCTTGTTGCTCATGCCCCGCCCGAGCAGGTGCAACACCTCCAGCTCGCGCGTCGAGAGCTGCGAGGCGTAGCGGCTCGCGAGGCGGCGCGCCGCCTCGTCGGGCACGAACTGCTCCCCGGCCGCGACCCGCCGGATGGCCCCGAGCAACACCGGCAGCGACGCCTCCTTGCCCACGAAGCCGAGCGCGCCCGCGTGGAGCGCCGCCGCGACCTCGTCGCCGCTGGCGTAGTTGCTCAGCACCAACACGCGGACCTGCCGGTCCTCCTTGCGCAGCGCCGTGATCACCTCGACGCCGCTGCGCTTCGGCATCCGCAGGTCGAGGATGATCACGTCCGGCCGGCACTTGGGATACAGCGCGACCGCCTCGTCGCCGTCTTCCGCCTGCGCGACGACGGCCATGTCCGGCTGCTTGTCCAGGGCGAACGACAAGCCCATGCGGACGATGATGTGGTCGTCGACCAACATCACGCGGATCTTCCGGGAGGAGTTTTCAGCACACATGGTCAGTTGCTCGCGGGTTTCGCCCGGGGGACACGGACATGGATCGTCGTGCCCCGTCCAGGGCGGCTGTCGATTTCGATGGATCCCCCGATCTTGGCCGCCCGGTTCCGGAGGCTGGGGACCCCGAGGTGTCCGCTGGTTCGGCGCATCACCTCCTCAAGGAAAAACCCGCGTCCGTCGTCGCGCACGAGCAGGCCGATCTCGTGCGGCTGGTAGGCGAGGATGATTTCGAGATGGCGCGCCGCGGCGTGTTTCACGGCATTGGCGATGGCCTCCTGCGCGATGCGCAGCAGGTGGTGCTCGGTCGCCGGGTCGATCCGGCAGGGCTCCCCTTCCACGCGGATCGAGGCAAAGTCGCTCGCGGGCGCCAACTGCGCGGTCAGGCGGGTGAGTGCGGCCCCGAGGTCGACCGCCTCGAGGATCGGCGAGCGCATCCCCTGCACCGCGTGCCGCACCTCCTGGTGGCAGTAGGCAACCATGTTGCGGGCGGCCGAGAGGCCCGCCTCGACCTCGCCCGAGCACCCGCCGAGGCTCGCGGTGGTCTCCAACTGGAGACGGAGCCCGGCGAAGCCCTGCTCCAAGCTGTCGTGGATCTCCGCCGCCAGGCGGTTCCGCTCCGCGAGCGTCGCGCTTGTCAGCGTCTCCTGTTCAAGCCGGTCCATCGCCGCACGGAGCTCGCTCGTGCGCGCGGCGACGAGCCGTTCGAGCGCCGCCTGTCTTCGCCGAGCCCATACGGAGGCGAGCCGCACGCCGGCCCCGAGCACCAGCGCAAACCCGCCCGCATAGAGCAGATAGGCGTACCAGCTCCGGTACCACGGCGGCAGGATCGTGAAGCGGAACTCCGCCGCCCGGCCCACCGGCCGGAAGTCGTCCACCAGCCGCACGCGCAGCGCGTGCCGGCCTTCGCGCAGCCCGGGCAGCACCAGCGAGGATCCCGTGTCGGCGCGCTGCCAACGGCCGGCGTCGAGCTGGTGTTCGTACACCAGCGGCCGCACGCTGGCATAGCTGCCCGAGAAGAGGTCGAGCTGGAGGCCGTTCTGCTCGTAGCGGAGCACCCCGGGCGCGCCGTCGGCGGCCGGCGCGGTCGCCGGGCCGTCGTTGGCCCGCGGGTCGCGCACGGACACCAGGACCGGCTTGTGCCGGCTGGGCCGCGCCGGCCCGCCGTCGGTCTCCAACCGGTGGAGCGCGGAACCGGTCGTGACCCAGATGCCGGCGCCGTCCGGCAGGGCCCGGACCAGCGGCGTGGGTCCGTTCACCCCGGAGTAGGAATCGAGGTCGAGCACATAGCGGTCCTCCTGCCGGCGCGCGACACAGAGCCCGCGCTCGTGGGACAGCCAGAGGTTGCCCGCGGCATCCTCGCAAAACCGCTGCACCCGCCAGGGGACCTGCACGATCAGATCCTGCAGCACCGGCGCTTCGACAGGCCGCAGCGTCCGGTCGTCCAGCACCAGCGGGTCCCCTGCGGCACCGCACAACACGGCGGTGCCCCCGACCAGGCTGACGTTCACCCATCCCGGAGTGGGCCAGGGAAACTCCTCGAACAGCCGCACGCCCAGTTCGCCGTCCGCGAGCGAGACGCGCGCCACGCGGTTGACACCCAGTTCGAGCCAGGCGCCGCCCGGAGCCGCGTGCACGATGTAGGGGTACCCGAGCGAGGCGAGGCGCGGCGCACATTCGGACCAGCCGCCATCGGGCCGACGCCGGACAGCCGCGATGTGCTCGCCGCCGAAGGCGAGGCAGGTGTCGGCATCCAGCGCGACCAGCCGCGCCACGCGCAACTCCGGGACCACGAGGCGGAAGTTTCCATCCCCGGTGGCCTCGTAGATGCCGTCGCCGTTGCCCACCAGCAGCGACTCCCCCGCCTGCGCGATGCCCCAGGCGCCCGGCCGTGGTTCGCCTGCGATGCGGTGGAAGCGGGCCGGCCGGAAACTTTCGCCGGGCTCGCTCTCGTACGTGCGCCCGCCGGAGCTTACCACCACCGAACCTTTCCAGAGCACGATCTGGGGCCACTCGACCGGCAGTCCCTGCGCGCGGTCGAACGTCGTCAACGGCTGCCCGTAGAGCACCTTCACCACGCCGCGCTCGGTCGCCGCCCAGAGCACGCCGGGTTCGTCGACTGCCAACGAGGTGATTCCCTCGTAGTCGGCTCCGGCCAGCAGGGTCTTGATCGTCCCATCGCTCTGGATTCGCACGATCCCGAGCCCCTTGATCGCCGCGGCGTAGCCGCCCTCGGGGAGTTGCACGACAGCCGCGAAAAGCCCCGGCACCTCGCCCGCCGCCTTGCCGGGCAGCGGGACCAGCGCCCCTTCACGCAGGACAAACAACAACGAGCGCGCCGTCGTGACGAGGGTCCCGTCCGAGCCGTCGCCCGCCGCCACCCACGCCACCGAGCGCTTGAACTCCCCCAGGTCGATCGGCTCCAGCCGGTCCCGGCCGAGGTCGATGGCGTGCGCGCCGTCGTCGAAGGTCGATGCAACGGCCGCGTCGTGGAAGCGGAACAGACAGGACACCCCGCTGATCTCGAAATAGCGATGGCTGCCCGTGTGCCGCTCGTGGAACACGACTCCGTGCAGCCCGGCGAAATACACCCCCTCGGGCGCGCAGAGAATCTTGTCGAAGATCGAGGCGCGGACCCACGCCGGCGCCCCCGGCGCGTCCATCCACTGCGGCTCGAGACTGCCGTCGGCGAGCACCCGCAGCTTTCCCCACCCGCCCACTCCACCGAAATAGATCGTGCCGTCCCGATCTCGCGTCACCTGGCGCAGGCCCATGCCGGCGCCCTGCGCGCTCCAAAGCTTCCGCCACACGCCGTCGTTCAGCGCCACCAACTCGCGTTCCCGCACCACCGCGATCCGGCCGAAGCCGTCGTGCACGAGCTGCGCCCCACCCGCGGAACACCCGATCTCTTCGTAGGGATAGAACCGCGTCAGCGGCACGCCGTCGATCGCCGCCACGACCCGCCCCGCAAACACGACCGACACCAACCCGAGGCCAAGCCGCGCCAGACGGCGGAGGGGACGGGAACGAAGGCGGCGGGACAACCGCACCGTTGAAGGTGCCAATCGGTGCATCGGGGGTGGGCTCCCGATGAACCTGCCGCGAACCCGAGGGAGGTAAAGGCGCATTCCCCTCAACGGACTAAGACTTTCGTCGTAGTCCCCCGGCGCGCCGAAGCGTCCACCCGCACCGATCACTCCCTCAACCGACGGCAGGCGACGCGCAGCCGTCATCCGGCGCGGGAGCCGGCGCGGCGACCACTACCCGAGCGACCCCGGAGCGCCCCGCCACCGGCCCCACAGGACCGCGGTCCCGCTCCCCACTCGGTGGCCCCGCCCACGCCTCGGGCTCGTGCCGATCCCCCGCTCGGAGCCGCGCCCGATCACAGGTCGCACCGCCACGCGATAGTCTCGCGGGATGCATCGAGCCAACTCCCGACCCATGCCGCACCGGCCCTGCGCGTCCGCCGCCGCCGGCCACCACGGCCCCGGGCTCGCCAGCCAGGAAACGCCGCCCTGGCTGGCAGCCGTGATCCGCGACGAGTTCGCCGACGACGAGTCCGGCCGGCAACCTGCCTTGGCGGCCGCTGCGGGGGCGGCTGCACCCGCGGCAGCCGGGTGCGGCGGCGAGCTCATCCACGTCGTTTTCCGCCGCGGCCCTGTCGGCCGCGATCCGGCTCCGGATGCCGCCTGAGGCCGCCGGCAGACACGCCCGGCGCTCCCCCCGCGGCGCGCCGGGCCGCGCCGCGTCGGTTTCTCGTGGATTCACGGCGCCAATCCTGCAACCTTTCCGCGTTCCCGCTGACCAACCCTCCTCCGCGACCCCGGCGGCCCCTGCATGAAACTCTCCTGTCTTGTCCTGCTCACAGCACTTCCCGCCTTGGCCCTCGCGGAGGCCGAACGCAGCCAGATCGATTTCGAGTTTGTCCGCCGCCTGGCCCAGGAACGCGCGGCGGCGCCGTACGCGCCGCGCCCCGAGCCGCCGCGGGCGCTGGCCGAGTTGGCGCCGGCCAATGCCGAACACATCCGTTTCCGGGCCGAGCAGGCGCTCTGGGCCGCCGAAGGACTGCCTTTCCGCGTGCAGTTCTTCCATCCCAGCGCCGGGTGGCCGCCGGT
>JAEZSJ010000374.1 GCA_023443985.1 Verrucomicrobiota bacterium
CGCCATGCCGCCGCCCGCACCGTGGCTCACGCACCCCCTGCCACCCTCGGCCGAAGGCAGACCGGTGAACCATCCCGCCAATCTCGCCTCCACCTACCGCGGCCTCGCCCAGCTCCGCCGCGTACCGGAGGCGGAGCTCGTCGCGCAGGTCGCGGCGAACTTCGCGCGGCTGTTCGGTTGAGCGGGGCCGGCGGCCGACCCGGGCCCGACGCTCGCCGGCCGGTCAGCGCAGGGCGGGCCCCGCGCCGCCGGTCAACAGCCGCACCACCTCGCCGGCCGCGGCGAAACCGAACGCGCCGGTCACGAACGTCGCGCTGCCCAGGCCGTTGTCGCAGTTGAGCTCGGTGGACGCCCCCGGCTCCTGGGTGGCGCACACACTGCCATCAACCCACGGATACACCGGGCGCTCGGGCGAGTAGATGCAGCGCACGCCGAACTGCGCGCCCTCGCCGCGCGGAAAGCCGTGCCGCTCGCGCAGCCGTTTGCGCACGTAGCGCAGCAACGCGTCGTTCTCGGCGTCGCCCAGGTCGGCCACCTTCACGCGGGTGCCGTCGCGTTTGCCGGCGCTGGCGCCGGCGGTGAGCGCCGGCAGGCCCCGCTCCCGGCACTGCCACAGCGCGAGCAGCTTGTGCTGCAGGCTGTCGGTCGCATCCACGACAAAGTCGAACTTCGGCGCGAGGATGCGTTCAAAGCTCTCCTGCGTGAAGAACTCCACCCGCGCCTCGACCCGGCAGCCGGGATTGATGCCCGCCACCCGCTCAGCGAGCACCACCGCCTTCGGCCGGCCGATCGTCTCCGTGAGGGCGGGCAGCTGCCGGTTCATGTTCGTCACGCACACCTCGTCGAGGTCGACGAGCGTCAGGGCGCCCACGCCGCTGCGCGCCAGCGCCTCGACCGTCCACGAGCCCACGCCGCCCAGCCCGATCACGCACACGTGGGCCGCGGCGAGCCGCTCGAGGGCGGCACGCCCGAACAACCGCCCCACCGCACCGAAACGGCGAACGAAGGGGTCGGGCAACGGCACGGGGCCTGCATCGGGAGAACTCATGATGTTCACAACAGAGAACAGATCCCCTCCTGTCGGGGGGCAATTTCGCAATCCCATTTGGCGACCACCCGCTTCCTTCTAACGTCTTGCCCGCCGTCTGCGGCCACCCAGTCTGCCCGCCTCCGCCACTGCCTACCCACACTCCGGCCCCGCCACCGCGACGACCGTCCCCTCCCGTGCACCCTACCAACTCGCGCACCGACGCCTCCACCGCCGGCGCCTCCCCGCCGGGCGCATCCGCGACCACACCACCCAGCGCCCCCGTCGGCGCCGAACGCCTGCGGCTGCTGGAGTCCGCGATGGTCAACTCCTACGACTCGATCATCATCACCGACGCCGGCACCCCCGGCGCACCGCGGCCGCGGATCGTGTTCGTCAACCACGCCTTCACCCGCCTCTTCGGCTACACCCTGGAGGAGGCATTCGGCCGCGGCCCCTCCCTCCTCCAGGGTCCCGCCAGCGACCACTCCGAGATCGCCCGCATGCGCGACTGCATCGCCGCCGGCGAATTCTTCACCGGCGAGCTCATCAACTACCGCAAGGACGGCACCCCGCTGCACGTCGAGGTCCGGATCATGCCGATCCGCGACGACCACGGGCTGCTCACCAACTGGATCGGCGTGCAACGCGACATCACCGCTCGCAAGAACGCCGCCGCCGAACGCGAGCGGCTCGAACAGCGCCTCCGGGAAAAGCAGAAACTGGAAAGCCTCGGCGTGCTCGCCGGCGGCGTCGCCCACGATTTCAACAACCTCCTCACCGTCATCCTCGGCAACGCCTCGCTCGCGCGCCTCGACACGCGCAGCCCCGAGGCGGTCGAGCAGAACCTGCGGCTGATCGAAGCCGCCGCCGTGCGCGCCGCCGACCTCTGCCGCCAGATGCTCGCCTACTCCGGCAAGGGCCGGTACGTCGTGCGCCCGGTCGCGATCGACCCGGTGATCCGCGAGACGATCGACCTGGTCCGCAGCTCCTCCGGGCGCGGCCGCACGCTCGAGCTGCACCTGGCGCGCCCCCTGCCCGCCGTGGTCGCCGACTCCACCCAGCTCCAGCAGGTCTCGATGAACCTCCTGCTCAACGCGATCGAGGCGACCGAGCCGGGCACCGGCGTCGTGCGGGTCGCGACGCGCGTCGAGTACGTCGACGAGCCCCGCCTCGCCCAGGCCCGCATCACCGGCGAACTCCCCGCCGGGGACTACGTCGTCCTCGAGATCGCCGACAACGGCTGCGGCATCCCGCCGGAGATCCACAACCGCATCTTCGATCCGTTCTTCACGACCAAGTTCACCGGCCGCGGCCTCGGCCTGGCCGCCGTGCAGGGCATCGTCCGCGCCCACCACGGCGCGATCGAGTTCGAGAGCACACCGGGCGGCGGCGCCACATTCCGCATCCTGCTGCCCGCCTCGGCCGAGCCCGTGGCGGCCCCCAGCGCGCAGCCGCTGCTCGCCCCGTGCGACGGGAGGGGTCGCACCGTCCTCATCGTCGACGACGAGGAGGTCCTGCGCGACACCGTGCGCGAGCTCGTCCAGCGCCTCGGCTACACCGTGCTCGCCGCGGCCGACGGCCTCTCCGCCATCGAGATCTTCCGCCAACGACATCGAGAGATCGACGCCGTGCTGCTCGACCTCTCCATGCCGCACTTCGACGGCGCCGCCACCTTCGACGCGTTGCACGCCATCGACCCCGGACCGCGGGTCATCCTGATGAGCGGCTTCAGCGAGGACGAGGCGGTCCAGCGCTTCCGCGGGCGCAACGTCGCGGCGTTCCTCCAGAAGCCCTTCCCGATCCAGACGCTTCTCGCCACCCTCGCCTCCGTGCTCTCCGCACGGTGACACGCCCGCTCAGCCCGGCAGCCGCGCCGCCTCCTCGGCGGCGATGCGCTTGAGGTGGGCGGCGAAGTCCGGGTCCTCCCCGAGCAGCAGCTCCGGCAGCTGGGAGCGGAAATCCTTCCGCCGGCACCAGTCGCGCATGTAGTCCTCCCAGCTCCTCCAGAGGCGCTGGGTCTGCCGTTTCATGTGCTCCTCGTAGACGAGCAGGTACGCGCGCTCGAACAACGAGACGAGCAGCTCGAACAACACGCCCCGCCGCTCGCGCTGTTCCTCCGTGAGCACCGCCTCCGCGGCGTGCGGCCGCATCAGGCCGAGGTCGGCGTGCTGCAGCACGATCTTGAGGAACTCGGCGTATTCATCGGACAACCGCTGGTAGATCTCCTCCTCCTCGTTCTGCCGCTCGCGCCGCTGCTCGTAGAGAAACACCCCGATCGCGAACGGCAGGCCGACCACCGTCACCAGATACGACAGCGCTTCCAGCCATTCGAGGGGGGTCCAATCCATGGCGCTACGCTGGCGCCGGCCGCCGCCAAGTCGAGGCGACGTTAAGCTTTCGTCACAACCCCGCCGCGCGAGCCTAAGCGATGGACACCACCGGCACGACTGTCATGCTATCCGCGACGCGCCGCCTGCCGGGCCCACGGGTGGAACGGACGCGCCACACGCACCCCAACTTCCCGCGCGATGAAATACTACTACACGGACTCCCAGAACAAACCCACCGGCCCGGTCGAACTCGAACAACTCCGGCAGCTCGCCACGCAAGGTGTGGTTACGCCGCAGTCGTATGTGATTCCCGAAGGAGCCACGCAATGGACGAGCTACGCGGCCCTGCTCGCCTCCCTCGCCCCCGCGCCCACGCCGCCCCCGCCCCAAGCCGCACCCGCGCCCGCGCCACAACCCGCCGCCACACCGGCACCACAACCCCAACCC
>JAEZSJ010000423.1 GCA_023443985.1 Verrucomicrobiota bacterium
TCATCAGCGTGCCCGATCTGATCGACTTCGACGAAGGCCGCATCGAGTAGGCCCCGCCCGGGAGGCCACCCATCCCGCCGCGAGCGGCGCGCCGGGACGCATGAAGGCGCGCGGCGGTTACACCCCCGGCGAAAATATACTTTGCAGCCGGCGGAAACCGGGCCCGGCGCACCGCGTCTCGGTGGGCGTATGAACACTCGCTTTCTTATCGCCCTCGCCTGCGCGGCCGGCCTGGCCGTGGCAGTTCCCACCACCGCCAACGCCCGCAACGACGAGGTCGCGCGCAACGTGATCCTCGGCAGCATCGCCGGTGCGATCATCGGCGATGCCAACCACCACCACGCGGCCGAAGGCGCCGCGATCGGCGCCCTCGCCGGCCTGTTGGTCAGCGCGATCGACGACGACTCCCGCTGCGAGCGTCGCGCAGTCTGCTACGCCCCGCCGCCGCCGGCCCGGCACCGCAACGTGGTTGTCGTGCGCTCGCCCTGCCCGCCGCGGGCTCCGGTGGTCGTCGTGCGCCCGCCGTCCCATCACCACAATGTCGTGGTGGTCCGGGCCGACCACCACCGCGCAGCCGACCGCCGCGACGCGCGCCATGACCGCCGCGACGACCGCCGTGATCGGCGGGATGATCGCCGTTCCGCCCGCCGGTAACGCTTTCCGACTACGCAGAGAAAACAAGCCCGCCGGCCTTCCAGGCCGGCGGGCTTCAATTTGCGTCAGCGCAATCGGACGCGTTCAGAGCCGCAGCGCGGCCGCCTCACCGGTGTAGCGCACCGATTTTGCGATCTTCGGCTCCGGCGAGTGACCGACCGGCTTTCCGGCCTCCACGAGCACGACCTGGATGGTGCGCTCGGCGAGCATTCCGGGGAAGCGGCCCGCGCGGGCGCCGATGGTGAGCGTACGCTGCGCGTCGTCCCACCGGAACGGGATCCGGGTGAACTCGCCCCGCTCGTACCCGTAGCTCGCCCCATCGTCTTCGTAGAGTGAGTACTCTCCGTCCGCGCCAGCGTAGACCCAGACCGTGAGCGGGTCGGCCGGCTTCTCGCTCGCGTGCTGGAGCTCGGGACCGAACGGCACGATCGAGCCGGCACGTACGTGGACGGGGATCGTCTCGTACGGCGCGGGCGCGTCGATCGTGTGCCCGCCGGCGAGCGCGGCACCGGTCCAGAGATCGTACCAGCCGCCGGGCACGGCGGGCAGGTACACCGGGCGCGAGATCGTCTTCGGCGTCACGACCGGGCTCACGAGCAGCGCCGGGCCGAACAGGTACTGGTCGCCGATGGCGCGGGCCTTGGCGTCGTCCGGGAAATCCAGGACGAGCGCGCGCAGGAACGTGGCGCCCTTCTGCGTGACGTCGCCCGCGAGCGAGTAGAGGTACGGCAGCAAACGGTAGTGGAGCTGGGTGAACTTGAGCTGGGTCCGGTACGCGGGATGGTTCTCGTCGCCGAAAAACCACATCTCGCGCAACGGCTTCTCGCCGTGGGAGCGCAGCATCGGCGTGAGCGCGCCGAACTGGAACCAGCGGGTGTTGAGCTCACGCCAGTCCTCGAGGTCCGCCTCGGTCGGCTGCTCGACGCGGAAACGCTCCGGCACCGAGAAGCCACCGATGTCCATTGTCCAGTACGGCATGCCCGAGAGCGAGTAGCCGAGGGCCGCGGGCAGTTGTTTGGCGAGCGCCGTCCAGGTCGACGAGGTGTCGCCCGACCAGGTGGCACCGGCGTAGCGCTGCATGCCGGCGAAGCTCGAGCGGGTGAGGATGGTCACGCGTTTGTCCGGATCGGCGCTGCGCTGCCCCTCGTAGACGGCGCGGGAGTTGAGCAACGGATAGACGTTGAGCACGCGCGCGCCGGTGCCGCCCATCGTGGGCATGATGTGCTCGCGTCCGCGCCACAGGTCGGGGGCGGGCAGCAGGTCGGGCTCGGAGCCGTCGAGCCACCAGGCGTCGACGCCGCGACGATACAGCGCCGGTTCGATCTGTTCCCAGAAGAGCTTCCGGGCGGCGGGGTTGAAGGCGTCGTAGTAGGTGAAGCCGTAGCCGAGCCAGTCGCGGATGTCGGCCGTGCGGTTCGGCTCGTAGAGCCAGCCGCGTTCGTCGAACGCCTTGCCGGTCTCGGTGCCCTCGTAGAACTTCGGCCACACGGAGAGCAGCAGGCGCGCGTTGTACCGCTCGTGGATCTCGCGGATCCAGGCGTCGGGATCGGGAAACCGCACGGGGTCGAACTTGTGCGAGCCCCAGCCGTCGGCCGGCCAGTAGAACCAGTCCTGCACGATCACATCGAGCGGGATGCGGCGGCGGCGGAACTCCGCGAGCACATCGAGGCTCTGCTGCTGCGTCTCGTAACGCTGGCGCGATTGCCATAGGCCGAACGCCCACTTCGGCAGCAGCGTGGCCGCGCCGGTGAGCTGGCGGTAGCCGGCGATCACCTCGTCGAGCTTCGGCCCGAGGACGAAATAGTAGTCGGTGCCGTCGCCCACCTCGGACCAGAGCGAGGTGTCGGCGTTCGGCGCCGGGGTCTTCCACTGGAAACGCAGGTGCGTGGGCGTCTCGTCGCGCACCCACTCGATGCGCACCGGCACGCGCCGGCCGGCGGTGAGGGCGACCTTCGCCACGTCCTTCCAGGGCAGCCAGCCCTGGCGCCAGTGGTTGATGATCTGCCGGCCGTCGATCCACACCTTGATGTCGGAGTTGGAGAACGTCTGGAAGAGGTGCTCGCCGCTCTCGGTCGGCTCGAGGAAGCCCTCCCACCGCACCGCGACCGGGCCGTCCTCGTGCCCGAGCGCCGGATGCACCCAGGCGTTGAGGCGCTTCGTGGCAACGGTCGCCGCGGTCTCGCCCGCCGGGATCTGGCCGACGGAGACGTCGTCGGACATGCGGCCGATCGCGATCTGCGGGTCGACACGCGTGGCGACGAGCCGGTCGAAGTTGCGCCCGGCGAAATAGGAGCCGGTCAGGCCGCCGGGATTGCCCTCCTTGTCGCGCAGCTGCTCCGCGCGCGGGAACTCGAGCGGGCGGATGTCGCCGAAACGCGTGTACGAGTCGTTGTCCCAGAGGATGCCGTACCCGCGGTTCGAGACGAGGAAGGGGATCGCGAGCGTGCCGTTGTGCTGCCAGAGCTCGAGCTCCCAGCCCTTGAGGTCCATCAGCCCGAGCTGGTGGTGGCCGAGGCCGTGGAGCGACTCGTCGTCGTTGGCCGCCCAGACTTGGCGCACATGCGCGGTGCGTTCGCCCATCACCTCGGCGGGCTCGAGCGTGCGACCGCCGGCGCGCTCCGCGAGGAGCAGGCGACCGGTGGCGTCGAAAAAGGAAACCGCGCCGGTCTTCCGGTCCACGCGCGCCTCGAGCCGTGCCGTGCGCAGCGAGATCGCGTCGGCCGCCTCCGCCACGGACCAGGCCGCGGTCGCGAGCTGGCGCTGCGGGTCGAGCATGTAGCTCTCCCGGGCGAAGAAGGCGCGGTCCTTCGCGAAGGCGACGCGCACGATGGCATCGGTGCAAACCTGCACCTTCAGCAGGCCGTCGGCGCAGGGGACGACGATGCCGTCGGACAGGCGTTCGAAGGCGGGGTTCGAGGGCGAGGCGAAGATCGCGCCGAGCGGGCAACAAAGGACGCCGAGAGCGAGCAGAGCGGGGGTATTCATGCGAACGGGAAACGTTGGCGGAGTTGATCGCGCCCATGCGGGGCGAAGCCGGAGCAGTAAGCCGCCGCGCCAAGCCCGCGAGGTTTTTCCGACAGCATGACGCCCCGTCAATGCACCATCAGGCCGTGGCGTGGCGTTGCAGCGCCTCGAGCGGAACGATCTCCAGCGCATGCTCGCTCGTACCGGCGAGCACCACCGGCGGAGCCGCGCCCGCCGCGTACGCCTCCAGCCAGCGCACGGCACACACGCACCAGCGGTCGCCGGGCTT
>JAEZSJ010000004.1 GCA_023443985.1 Verrucomicrobiota bacterium
CAACATCCACTCGCTCGACGTCGCCCGCTTCATGCACGCCTTCGTCTCCGCCCCGCGCGTGGGCGAGGTCTACAACCTCGGCGGCGGCAAGGCCAACAGCTGCTCGATCCTCGAGGCGTTCGCCATCGCCGAGAAGTTCTCCGGCAAGAAGCAGGTCTACACCTACGTCGACCAGAACCGCATCGGCGACCACATCTGCTACTACTCCGACCTCCGCAAGATGCGCGCCCACTACCCGAGCTGGGACATCTCCGTGAGCCTTGAGGAGACCATCCGCCAGATCGTCGAAGCCTGGCAGAAACGGCCCAAGAGCTGACGAGCGTCGAGGGTCGAGGGACGAGCGCCGAACCGCCCGCCTCCGCGTTCGGCCAATCGCCAATCGGCAATCCCAAATCGAAAATCGCTGCCCATGAAGATTCTCCTCACCGGCATCTGCGGCTTCGTCGGCAGCACGCTCGCGAACACGCTGCTCGACACCATCCCCGGGCTGCAGCTCGTCGGCCTGGACAACTTCATCCGCCCCGGCGCCGAGACCAACCGCGCCGCCCTCAAGGCGCGCGGCGTGAAGCTCTTCCATGGCGACATCCGCCACGCCAGCGACCTTGAGGCGTTGCCGGCCGTCGACTGGGTGATCGATGCCGCCGCCAACCCGAGCGTGCTCGCCGGCATCGACGGCAAGACCAGCTCGCGCCAGCTCGTCGAGCACAACCTCGGCGGCACGGTGAACATGCTGGAGTTCTGCAAGGCCCACCGCGCCGGCTTCGTCCTCCTCAGCACCAGCCGCGTCTACTCGATCGCGCCACTCGCCGGCCTGCCGGTCGTGCCCGACCGCGGTGCCTACCGTCCCGATACGGACCAGCCGCTCCCGGCGGGTGTGAGTCCCGCGGGCGTGCACGAGAGCTTCGCCACCGCCGCACCGGTCTCGCTCTATGGCGCCACCAAGCTCACCAGCGAGGCGCTCGCCCTCGAATACGGCGAGACGTTCAACTTTCCCGTCTGGATCAACCGCTGCGGCGTGCTCGCCGGCGCGGGCCAGTTCGGCCGGCCCGACCAGGGCATCTTCGCCTACTGGATCAACTCCCACCTGCGCCACCGCCCGCTCAAGTACATCGGCTTCGACGGCCGCGGCCACCAGGTGCGCGACTGCCTCCATCCGCGTGACCTCGTGCCGCTGCTGGTGAAACAATTCGCCGCGACCGCCGCCCCCGCCGCCCCTGCGCCGGGCCTCTCGCCGCGCCTGTGCAACGTCGCCGGTGGCGCCGCCGCCAGCATGTCGCTCCAGCAGCTCACCGCGTGGTGCGACGGCCGTTTCGGGCAGCACCCCGTCGCCTCCGATCCGCAACCGCGCCCCTTCGACATCCCCTGGATGGTGCTCGACGCCTCCCATGCCTCCAAAGTCTGGGGATGGCAGCCGCAGACCTCGCTGCCCGCGGTCCTCGAGGAGATCGCGGTCCACGCGCAGAAAAATCCCGAGTGGCTCGACCTCTCCGCGCCGTTCTGAGCGCCCCGCCGTCACCGGATGTCCTTCACAGATCGAGAGCTCATTCAACAACTCCGTTCGGGCTGCCTCAGCCGGGAAGGGTTCCGTATGCTCTGGGACGCCGAGTGCTACGGGAACGTGTCTTCGCTCGGAACATTGAGAACATGGCTCGCTGAGCTCGAGGTCCCGCTTCGGGCGGGGCGGCCCGTCGAAGTGGAAGGGGATCGCCGCATCGCATCGGAGCACGACCTGCTCGACTGGATCGAGGAGAAGTTTCCTGACACCTATACCTGTTTCTTCAAACAGAGACGCGCCCTGAGCAGTGCCTAGCCTGGCCGCCCCCCGTCCCTTTTCCTCCGCCACAATGCCCGCCACCCCACTCAAGCTCTACTCCGTCGTCATTCCGGCCCGCGACGAGGAGGAGTCGCTGCCGTCCACCGTCACCGACATCTTCGAGACCTTCACCCGCGAAGGCATCCCTCACGAGATCGTCGTGGTCGACGACGGCTCGAAGGACGGCACGTGGACGGTGCTCCAGGAACTGAAGCGGAAGGTCCCCACGCTCGCACCCACGCAGAACCCCGGACCGCACGGGTTCGGGCGCGCCATCATCTGGGGACTCAACCACATGACCGGCGACTCCGTCGTGATCATGATGGCCGACGCCTCCGACTCGCCCGCCGACGCCGTCGCGTATTGGAAAATTCTCAACGAAGGCCACGACTGCGCCTTCGGCTCGCGTTTCGTGAAGGGCGGCAAGGTCGTCGACTACCCGCGCATCAAGCTCCTCGTGAACCGGCTGGCGAACTTCCTCGTGCGCCTCGGCTTCCGCCACGGGCTCAACGACACGACCAACGCGTTCAAGGCCTATCGCCGCACCGTGATCGACGGCTGCCGCCCGCTCATCGCGCCGCACTTCAATCTCACCGTCGAGATCCCGCTCAAGGCGATCGTGCGCGGCTTCAGCTTCAAGGTCTGCCCGATCTCGTGGCAGAATCGCAAATACGGCGTGGCCAAGCTCAAGATCAAGGAGATGGGCTCCCGCTATTTCTTCATCTGCGCCTACGTCTGGCTGGAGAAGTATTTCAGCCGCGGCGACTACCGCCGGAAGTAGCCCACCACCGCGCCCCACCATGCACACGCCGCCCCCGCTCGTCGTGCGGCTCTTCGAGTGGATCGACCACCATGGCTGGGCCTACTGG
>JAEZSJ010000122.1 GCA_023443985.1 Verrucomicrobiota bacterium
ACCTCGACCGCGCGCATCTTCGCCAAGGCGCTCAACTGCGAGAAGGGGCCGACCCCGTCGCCCTGCGGCGAGTGCGCCGCCTGCCGGGACATCGCCGCCGGCACCCACCTCGACGTGATCGAGATCGACGGTGCGTCGAACAACGGTGTCGACCAGGTGCGCGACCTGCGTGAGACGGTGCAGTACGCGCCCGCCGCAGGCCGCTACAAGGTCTACATCATCGACGAGGTCCACATGCTGTCCGCCGCGGCGTTCAACGCGCTGCTCAAGACGCTCGAGGAGCCGCCGGAGCACGTGAAGTTCATCTTTGCGACCACCGAAGCCCAGAAGGTCCTTCCGACGATCGTCTCGCGTTGCCAGCGCTTCGACCTGCGGCCGATCTCCGACGAGCTGATCGTCGAGCGCCTCAAGCGCATCGCGGAGGTCGAGAAGATCGAGGTCACCGGCGAGGCGCTCACGAGCATCGCCCGGTTGGCCGATGGCGGCATGCGCGACGCGCAGTCGATCTTCGACCAGATGATCGCGTTTTGCGGCCAGAAGATTGCCGAGGCCGATGTGCTCGATGTCTACGGCCTGGTCGGTGCGGAACAGGTGGCGACTCTCGCCGGAGCCGTCGCTGCCGGCGATCACCGCAAGTTGGTCGAGATGGTCGACGAGTTCGACGCCGGCGGTCGCGATCTCTTCCGCCTGCTCGCCGATCTGCAAAGCGTCGTGCGCCGGGCTCTGCTCGACGCGATCAAACAGGGCGGCCGAAGCCGTGCCCTCGGCGCGGAGATGACCACCGAGCAGCTCACGCGGCTGCTCGACGCGCTGCACGAGGGCGAGGGGGGCGTGAAGTTCGGGCTCTCCGAGAAGATCAATTTCGAGATCACGCTCCTCAAGGCCGTGGAAGGCAGCCGCTCCCGCGCGCTCGACAGCGTCCTGAAGGAGATCGTCGCGCTCGCCGACGCAGTCCCGGGCGAAAAAAAAAACAGCTGACGTCTGAGTCCGAAGTCGCCGCGCCGGCTGCGCGCGACCGGGTGGAGGAAGACGGCGGGGAGGTGTCCCTGGCCGAGGCCGCCGGGCGGGTCGAAGACGGCGAACCAATCGGTCCCACGGCGGCGGACGAGGATGCAATCGGAGCAGGGGAGGAGATCCCGCAGTTGCCCCCGGAGCTGAAGGCCCGGAGCACGGCGCCGGCTGGGGGCAAGTTGCCGTCGCTCGACAGCCTGTTGTCGCGACTGCCGGCGCCGACCCGCAACGCGATCGACGAGCATCTGCGCGCGCGCTTCGTGCGCGTGCGCCGGCTCAACCCCGGGGAGCTGCGCTGAGCCGGCGTTGCTCCCGCGGACCAGGTCAATCCATCGCCAGCGCGGGGGTATCGGCCGGTTGCGGCGTCAAGGCCGCCGCGCGCCGGCGGAACGGTGTGCGCCAGGAGCGGATCGTGGCGGCGCGCCAGAGCCACTCGAGCGGGCCGTAGTGGAAATGGCGGAGCCAGAGGCGTGCGGCCCACAGGTGGCCCATGATGAAGGCGACCCCGATGAGTTCGCTGTAGAACTGACCGAGGTGCCGGTACAGCCCAAGGCCGTAGTTGTAGAATAATGGCACGAAGAAAAGCGCCTGGGCGACGTAGCCCGTGAGGCTCATCCGGCCCAACGGGGCGAAGTGTTCGAGCCAGCGCCGCCAGCCCGGGTGCAGGTAGAGCACGATGAATCCGCCCACCCACACCGCCATCTGCGCGAGGCCGGAGTAGGCGTTGAGCCAGGTCGAAACGTAGTACCCGCGGAGGCCGGTCACGCCCCAGCCGTCGAGCAACGGTCCGAGCGGATACAGCACGAGGAACCCCACGCCGCCGAGGATCAGGGCGCGCCAGCCGAGGCGTCGGGCCGCGGCGGGGTTCTCCATCAGGTGGTGGCGGCCGAGCAGGAGGCCCACGGTGAACAGCCCGAGCATCTGGGTGTAGCGGCCGGTCTCGAGCGTGAACCAGAGCCGCACCGCCTGGCCGTCGCCGAGATTCGTGCGGACCATGTCCCACAGGGAGCCATGCGCGGCGATTTCGCGCACGCGGCCGTAGATGCCCCAATGCACGGGCTCCCACGGCTCGATCTCCGGGTGCAGCAGGCAGCCGACGGCCTTCCAGGCGTTGGGAAGCTGCAGGAGGAGCAGAAACGCCAGCCAGCCGAGCACCTTGTCCGGAAGCCGGTGGAGCAGCACGAGCGGCAGTCCCAGGATCGCGAGCACGAGGAGAATATCGCCGTTGTAGAGGATGCCGTTGAGATAGCCCATCGCGCCGAGGAGGAGGAGCCGCCACGGGAAACGGGTGCGGACATCGACGCCCTGCCGCGTCCAGCTCTGCAGCAGCAGCATGAAGCTCACGCCGAACATCAGCGCGAAGATCGCGTAGGCTTTGCCGCTGAAAAGGAAGAACGCGGCGGAGTGGGTCCACGCATCGAGGCGCTGGAGCAGCGGCGGCGCATCCTCCGGATAGAGGCTGAGCTCAAAATGCTCGACGCAGTGGACCAGGAAAAGTCCGGCAAGGGCGGAGCCGCGCAGGGCGTCGATCAACGCGATGCGTTCCTCGGGGGCGCGGGCGGGCGGGGGCAGGGCGGGCATAGGGGACCTGCCAGATCGGGCGGAACACGCGCGCCCGCAACGTCCGAAAGGTGTGGATGCATTGGCCGGGCGACGTGTTTTCCCGCCCGGCCGGGGGCGGCCGCTCCGCGGCGGAGCGCCGGGGCTACAGGACCTGCAGCGTCTTGCGATAGAACGCGACGACCTCCTCGGGCTTGTCGGAGAAGAGCACGTAGTCGTCGATCCAGCGCGGGGCGCGTTTCTCGGCGACCATCGTCTTGAGCTGCTTCTTGAGGTCGCGCCAGTAGCTCGTGGCGTAGAACACGTAGGGCACGCGCGGGCGGATCCCGAGCTTGAGGTTGCACATCTCGATGCCGACCTCCTCGAGCGTGCCGACGCCGCCGACGTTGAAGATGCAGAAGTCGGCGACCTCGAACCATTTCTGGTGGTTGTGGCGGGCGGTCTCCTGGAACGAGTTGAAGAAGTCGACCCCGAGCTTCGGCGGTTGCGCCTCGAGTTCGAGGAAACAGGAGCCGGTGAGGGCGTTCTTCAGGCGCGCCTGCTCGGTGGCGAGTCCCATCACGCCGCCGCCGCCGCCGGTGAGCACGCCGACGGTGGGCCCGAAGAAATCGGTGAGCCGCGTCAGCAGATCCTGGATGCTGCGGCCGGTCTCGTCGGAGAGGTCGAGCGCGGAGCCGTAGAAGGCGAGGATGGTCGACTCCATGAACTTTCGCGTGAGCTCCTCGCGCACGAAGAAGCCGCAGCCCTTCTTGTAGACGTGGCGGTAGATGTCCTTCGTGTCTTCGTGATAAAAATACACGGCGAGGCCGATCGAGTCGTAGTGGTCGATGCGGGTGTGGGCGTTGGTCGAGAAGAAGAAGCCGTGGGTGCGGGAGGGTTTGCGGAAGACGATGCGCTTGAGCCCGAGCTGGGGCAGGCGAGTGAGCAGCTCGATGTGCTCGAGGAGATTCGGGAAGATGTCGCAGACGAGGGTGTCGGCGCCGGCGGGGGCGTGTTCGAGCGCCTCGATGACGGTGCGGTGACCCGCCGGCAGGGCGGCGGCCGCCGCGAGTTCGCGGAAGTCCGGGCCGCAGGCGAGGAAGAGGCTGCGGTTCTCCATGAGGGCGTTCTGGCCCTTCACGGTGATCTTGGTGCGCGGCTTGGGCGTGCCGAGTTCCTGCGGGTTGGTGGAGTCGAGGTGCTTGAAAGCCCGTCCGGCGAACGACAGCATGCGTTTGCGGCGGCCGAGGAGGGACTGGTCGGCCGTGCCGTCGGGCACGGGGGCCCGGAAGACCTCGACGGAGACCATGGGGTTCACGACCGGCTGGTCGCCCTTGTTGTAGATCTCCAGCATGATGTTCGTGCCGAAGGTCTTGAGGGGATCGAGCAGCACGGCCGAGCAGTGGAGGCCAAAGTTGTCCTCGCCGCGGTTGAGCACGACGTAATGTTCCTTCAGGTACATCGAGCAGCTCGTGAGGACGCCCGAACGGGGCGGGATCACCAGCGGGGCGACCTCCTCGCGCAGCTGCACCTTGTCGAGGAAGCCGCGGGTCTGCTCGCCGCTGACCACGCGCTCGAACTGCAGGCGCGTGACGGCCGGGTTGATCGTGTAGCGCACGCTGTGCGGCACGATGAAGACGCGGCCGAAACGGTCGATCGAGACGGTGCTCGGGAGCTTGATGCGGTTCTCCTTCACCGCGCGCCAGATTTCATCGGAGGAGAGTTTCGCGCCCTCGGGGGCGTGGAACAGGCGGCCCACCGGCGTGCCGGGGCGGAGGAGCTTCTGGAAGTACGCGGCGTTGGGGAACCCCTTGTCGAAGACGAACGCCTCGGCCTCGATGAGCACCTTGTTGTTCTCGATCACCGGCCGGGTGGTCGTGTTCATCTCGATGCCGATGCGGGCCAGCGAGCTGCGTTCCGTGAAATGCAGGGACGCGAGGTGCTCGCGCATGAACGCGAGTTCGCTCGTCGAGCGGGGCTTGAAGGCCAGGGTGAGGGCCAGGGTTTCGTTCTTCTTGCGGAGGGCGAGGATCTGCCCGTCCTGACTGTGCCAGAATTCGGTGGGAATCATGAAGGCGGCAATGCCCCGGGTCGCGGGGCGGGACAACGGGGCGGCGCGGGTGGAAAACCGCACGCGGGCGCAGGATTGCTTTTTGAAAAACCGCCGTCCATCTTCGGCGGCTTTCCGGTGCACGCAAGCTCGCGTCTGCGCCGCTCAACAACTCCAACCCTGATGAAACCCACCCTTCCTGTCCTCGCCGCGATTTTGGCCGTCGCCAGCCCGCTGGGCGCGCAGAATCTCAAGATCAACATCGATCCGAACAAGCCCGCCGATCCGGCGCCGGCGGCGCAACCGGCGGCCCCCGCCGCCGCCGCGCAACCGGAGCGGAAGCTCATCGCGCCGGTGGACGGCAAGTACACGGACGAGCAGAAGATGGAGGTCTACGGCTTCATCATCGCCCGCAAGCTGGGCATGCTCGAACAGATCACGCCGATGCTGAAGAGTGAGGACGAGGTCGTCGCCTTCCTGCGCGGCTTCGGTGCCGCGATGACCCGCGTGGAGCTGCCGTACGACGGCAACCTGATCGTCCCGCAGACCCAGGAGATGATCAAGACCCGCACCGAGGAGGTGAACGCCCTGGTCCAGAAGGCGCTGGCCGAGGCCAAGGAGAAGAACGGCAAGGAAGCCGCCGCGTATCTCGCCACCCTCGACAGCAAGGCCGGCGTGAAGAAGACCGCCAGCGGGCTCCGCTACGAGATCGTCCAGGAGGGCAAGGGCGCCAAGGCCAAGTCCGGTCAGGCGGCCTGGGCCAACTACAAGGCGTCGTTCATCGACGGCACGATCTTCGACAGCACCGACGTGAAGAACGGTCCGCGCGAGTTCGTCATCGACACGTCGATCCCCGGCCTGAAGGAAGGCCTCCAGCTCACGGGCGTGGGTGGCAAGCTCAAGCTCTACCTGCCCTCCGAGCTCGGCTTCGGCGACTCCGGCCAGGTGCTCGCCCCCGGCGTGCTGACGATCTTCGAGATGGAGATCGTCGACGTGAAGGAGCCGACCAAGAAGCCCGAGGAGAAGAAGTAATCCTCTGTTTTTCCGACGCCCTCCGGAAAAATCCGGAGGGCGTTTTGTTTTTCTGGCAACGGCACGACGAGTGCCTTTGCCTCGACCGCACCGCGCCACCGGCGCCTTCCCGCCACTCGTGAAACTCGCTCTCGTAACCGAAACCTATCCCCCCGAGGTCAATGGCGTGGCCATGACTTTGCAGCGTCTGGTGCGGGGGTTGGCCGAACGGGGGCATGGCGTCACGGTCATCCGGCCGCGCCTGCCGGGCTCCCGCTCGCGCGATCCGGCGGACCCGGCGAACGTCCAACACGTGCTGGTGCCGAGCCTGCCGCTGCCGTTCTACAGCGAGTTGCGCATCGGCCTCCCTCTCTACTTCCGCCTGAAGAAGCTCTGGCGACAGGACCGTCCGGACGTGGCGCACATCGCCACCGAAGGACCCCTCGGCTGGGCGGCCCTGTTGGCGGCGCGCAAGCTCGGGGTGCCGGTGAGCACGAGCTTCCACACGAACTTCCAGCAATACACGCAGCAATACATGTTTCGGGCGATGCACGACATCGCACTGTGTTATCTGCGCGCCTTCCACAACCGCGCGGCCTGCACGCTGGTGCCGACCGACCAGGCACGCGGCGAACTCGAAGCGGACCGTTTCGAGCGGGTCGGGGTGCTCTCACGCGGCGTCGACGGACGCCTGTTCGACCCCGCCCGGCGCAGCGAGGCGCTGCGGCAGGGCTGGGGAGTGGCGCCGGACGAGCCGGTGTTCCTCTATGTCGGCCGTCTGGCGGTGGAGAAGAACATCGATCTGGCGGTCACGGCGTTCCTGCGGGCCCAGCAGGTGGAGCCGCGCGCGCACTTCGTGCTCGTGGGCGACGGACCGGCGCGCGGCGGCCTCGAGAAACGGTACCCGAATTTTCATTTCGCCGGGATGCGCCGCGGCGAGGATCTGGCGGCGCACTACGCGTCGGGCGACGTGTTCCTCTTCCCGAGCACCACGGAAACCTTCGGCAACGTCGTGACGGAGGCGCTGGCGAGCGGGCTCGTCGTCCTGTGCCACGACTACGCAGCCGGCCGGCAGCACATCCGCAGCGGCCGCAACGGCGTGTTGTGCCCGTTTGGCGACGCGGCGGCGTTCGCCACCGCCGCCGCCGACCTGATGCGGCGGCGCGACGAGTGGCCGGCCCTGCGCACGGCGGCTCGGGCGACGGCCACGGAGATCACCTGGGAGCGCATCTTCGCGTCCTTCGAGACGACCCTGCAGCAGGTGGGCGGCGTCGCGCGTTGAGCGGGTCCGGGTGCAACGGCGCTTGCTCCGATGGGTGGGCTGGACATGCTGCGGCTGCTATGACGAGCGAGTGCGCCAATCTCTATCTCGTGGGGTTCATGGGGACGGGGAAGACGACGGTCGGCCGCGGAGTGGCGGCGCGACTGGGGTTCGAGTTCCTGGACTCCGACCATGAGATCGAGCGGTTGCAGGGTCGCACTGTCGCCGAAATCTTCGCACAGGAAGGGGAGCCGACGTTCCGACGCTACGAACGCGACTTTGTCGAGCACGGCCATCCGGCCGCGAGCCAGGTCGTGGCCTGCGGCGGCGGGCTGATCGTGCAGGAGGGGATGCTGGAGCTGGTGCGCGGCAAGGGCGTGCTCGTGTGCCTGCACGCGTCGGTCGACACGATCCTGCGGCGCACGGCGCAGAGCCGGGCGCGTCCGCTGCTCGATGTCGAGGATCCGGCGGAGCGCATCCGCACACTGTTTGCCCAGCGCGAGCCCGTCTATCGTCAGGCGGGAACGATGATTCTCACCGAAGGGCGGCCGGTCTCCGAGATCGTGAGCCATGTGCTGCGCGTCTACCACCGGGAGGCGCGCGACTTCCGCCCGAAGGAGTCGGCCGCGCGGTGAACCTCGCGGAGCGCGAGCGGCTCCGGGCGCGGTTGCGCGAGACGGGGTTCGACGAGGTCCGCTTCGCGGCGGCCACCCCCCGGGCGGACAGCGGTTTGGCCGACTGGCTCGCCGCGGGACACCACGCGGACATGGCCTGGCTCGAACGCGGTGCCGCCAAGCGGAACGACCCGCAGTTGGTGCTGCCCGGCGTCCGCAGCGTGGTCGTGCTGGGTGTCAACTACTGGCCCGGGCGCGAGGCGGACGGCACGCTGATCGCCCGCTACGCGTTGCACGCCGACTACCATGACACGATGCGTATCGGGTTGGAGCGGGCCGGCCGGATGCTGGAGACGGCGTGCGGCATCGGCGCGACGGACTATCGCTATTACGTCGACGCGGGCCCGGTGCAGGAGCGGGGATGGGCGGCGGCGGCGGGGCTCGGGTTCCGCGGCAAGAACGGCAACATCATCTCGCGCACCCACGGCAACTGGCTGCTGCTCGCCGCGATCCTCACGCGCGCCGAGATCCCGCCGGACGAACCGCTCGCGCAGGTGGAACCCACGCGCGCCGGCCTGCTCTGCGGCAAGTGCACCCGGTGTATCGACGCCTGCCCGACGGCGGCGTTCCCGTCCCCAGGGGTCGTCGACGCGCGCCGCTGCATCAGCTACCACACGATCGAGAACCGCGGCTTTGTGCCGCGCGAGCTGCGGGCGAGCTTCGGCGCGCGGGTGTTCGGGTGCGACGAGTGCTTGGCGGTGTGTCCGTGGAACCGGTTCGCCCAGGCCGGCCGGAGCGAGCTCCTGGCGCGGCGGCAGGACCTCGGGCACCTGCGGCTGCCGGAGCTGCTGGAACTGGACCCCGGGCGTTTCCGCGAGGTGTTCCGTGGCACGGCGGTGAAGCGGACCAAGTTGGCGGGCGTGCTGCGCAACGCCTGTGTGGCCGCCGGCAACGTGTACGCGGGCGGCCGTCGCTGCGATCCCGCCGAACTGGCGGTGGTCACGGCGGCGTTGGTCCGCCTCGCGGGCCACGAGTCGCCCGTGGTGCGCGGCCACGCCGTGTGGGCGGTGCGGCGCACCTGCGGCGAGGACGAGGCCGCCCGCCGGCTCGAGGCCTGCCGCGCGGCGGAGACCGATTCGCAAGTGCTGAGCGAATACAGAGCGGCGCCGGCTACGGCGCCGGCCGGAACAGCTCGCGCATCTTCTCCGCGAACACCGCCGGAGGCCGGACCGGCTCGCCCTGGCGGTTGATGAAGGCGTGCAACGTGTGCCCGCTGACCAGTTTCTGGTCTCGTGCGAGGATCTCGTAGTCGATCCGAAGCCGGACGGACGGGTGGTCCTTCATCCGGGAGACGATCGTGACGATGTCGTCGTAGAGCGCCGGGCGGTGGTAGCGCGCCTGCACCTCGATCACGGGCAGACGGTAGCCCTGGTCCTCGAGTTGCCGGTAGGGGATCCCGTGGGCGCGGAGCAGTTCGGTGCGCCCGACCTCGAACCAGGCGAGGTAATGGGCGTGGTAGACGATGCCCATCATGTCGGTCTCCGCGTAGCGGACGCGAAGTTCGGTACGGCCTTCGATCATGCGGGCGAGTTGGCCAGAAAACCCGGCGCGGGCCAAGCATCCGCTGCGTCGCCCCAGGCGTGTCCGAGCCGTGGTGACAACGACGGCCCGGTGCACTGCCGGCGCGCCGGCGGCGGCTTCAGACGAAGCTCGCGTGCCCGTTGAGCAGCACCGAGGCGGAGCGCTGCCAACAGTTGCGCCGCGCCCACTCCTGGCCGTTGGCGCCGAACTCGCGCCGCAGTTCGGCATCCGCGACCAGACGCTGGAAGGCGGTGGTGAGCGCGGGAAGATTCACGGGCGGCACGAGCAGGCCGGTCACGCCGTCGACGACCGCCTCGGGCACGCCGCCGACCTCATGGGCCACCACCGGGAGCCCGTGCGCGGAGGCCTCGAGATAGACCAGCCCGAAACCCTCGACGCTCGACTCGTGGTTGATGCTCGTCATCGCGAAGATGTCGGCCTGGTCGTAGATGTCGTCGAGTTGGTCGTCGCTGACATCGCCGAAGAATCGCGCCGTCACGCCGCTGTTCTCGGCCGTCTCCCGCAGGAGCAGTTCGTAGCCCTCGCGTCGGCCGGTGCCGACCATCCAGTACTCGATGCGCTGGCGAAGGTGGACGGGCAGGGCCTTGAGGGCCTCGAGGATGAACATCTGGCCCTTGCGCGGATGCAGCCGCCCGACCGTGAGGATCACGACCTTGTCGCTGCAGGCGGTGCGGCGCGGCTTGGCGTCGGCGAAATCGGAACGGAGGGCGCCCGGGGTGATCAGGGTCTTGCATTCCGCCTCGGGGAAGTGGGTGCAGAGGAGGCGCCTCGTGTAGTTGGTGAGGGTGCTGATCCGGTCGGCGCGGTTGATCAGGGCGCGGGCGAGACAGCGGCGGGCGCCGGTCTCGGCGAAGCGCAGGATCTCGGAGCCGTGGAAGGTGAGCAGCAGGCGTTTCGGGCGGAGCGCCTTGAAGAACTGGAGCGTCATCATCGCCAGCATCGGGCCGGGCTCCGGGAGGTAGACGGTGGCCTTGCGGAGTTTCCGCCGGTGGGCGACCAGGTGCCGGGCCAGGCGCATCTGGCAGCCGAAATCGTGGGTGCCCTTCAGCGCGAGGCGGCGGATGGGGAAAGGCCAGTCCTTCTCGGGCTCGCGCCCGGCCTGGGGGGCCCAGACCTCGGTCTGGTACCCGAGCCCGGCGGTCGCTCTCGCGATCTCCTCCGTGAACGTGGCAATGCCGCCTCGCCGAGGGTGAAACTCGTGCGTGATGATGTAGACGGGTTGCTTCGGTGCGACCGAGACCATGGATCAGAGATCAGAGACGGCCAGGAACTCTCCTCATCGTGCCCAGCGTAGACAGGGACCCGGTCTAGCGGATCCGTGGAGACACGCAAAAACAAAGAAGAGCTTTCGTTAGGGCGTCCTGCGGGGCGTTTTCGCGGCGGCGCCGGTGTCCGGCGTGCCGCGGCCCCGACGGATGGCGCGGGCGAGGATGCCCGCCCCGGCGGCGAGCACGAACAGCGAATAGAACGTGCCGCGGCTCAACCCGAGGATGAGCGCGGCATCGGGCTCGCGAAACAGTTCGCAGAACATCCGGGCCACGGCGTAGCCGATGAGGAACTCGCCGGTGAGTTGGCCGGGACGGCGGAGCACGGCGTCGCCACGCCAGAGCCGGAACTGGAGATACACGAGCAGCAACAAACCCTCGCCGGCGGCCTCGTAGAGCTGCGACGGATGCCGCGGCACGAGCAGGTGCACCGGAGTGCCCTCGGGGGCGCTTTTCGGGAAGATCACCGCCCACGGAACCCGGGTGCTGTTGCCCCAGAGTTCCCCGTTCACGAAATTCGCGAGCCGGCCGAGCAGCAGACCCGGCGGGGTGATCGTCGCCACGAGGTCGGCAAGCGTCCAGAAACGGACGCGATGGCGCCGGGCAAACCACAACGCCGCCGCCAGGACTCCGACGAAGCCGCCGTGGCTGGCCATACCGCCGTCCCAGACGCGGAAAAAGGCGAGCGGGCTCGAGAAGAGCTCCCCGGGCGCATAGAGCAGGAAATAGCCCAGCCGGCCGCCGAGGAGCACCCCCAGCACGAGCGCGTACAACAGCTCGCCATTCTGCTCACGACTCAGCGGCGAACGCCCCGCGCGCGAGTACCGCCCGAGCAGCCAGAGACCGATCAGAAACCCGAGCACGTACGCCAGACCGTAGTAGCGGATGCCGATCCCGGGCGCGAACTCCCAGAGAAACGGACTCAGGTCGTGGACCCAATAGTTGGCGTTCGAACCGGCGGGCATGGTAGACGGAGCGTGGCGGCTGGAGGGAAAGACGATGGCGGCGGTGTCGCCAAAAAGAAAGGCCGGGCGCAGGTGACGCCCGGCCCGGGAAAACGTGGCGGAAGCTCAGAGCTTCACGGCCACCTTGGCGCGCAGCGTAGCCTTGTCGACCAGGCCGACAAAGGTGTCCACCGGCTGGCCGTTCTTGAAGAGGATCATCGTCGGAATCGCACGGATACCGAACTGGGCCGCCACCTCGCCCGCTTCATCGACATTGACCTTGGCGATCTTGAGCTTCCCGGCGAGGTCCAGGGCAAGCTCCTCGAGGATCGGCGCAATGGCCTTGCAGGGTCCGCACCAAGGCGCCCAGAAGTCGACGAGGACGGGCAGGGGCGACTTGGTGATGGTATCCTGGAAGTCGGCAGTGGTGAGCTGGGAGATGTTTTCGGACATGGTAGTGAACTGCTTTGGTTGAGTGGGTTTGCGAGTGGCGCGGAGGCTGCGGCGGGACCCCAGCCGAGTCAAGGGGGCGGTACCGTGGCGAGCGCGTCGCGGCGGGGTGGGCGCGACGCGCCGGAGCGGTGCGGGAGAACGGCATGGCTGCCGCAAGATACGCATTACCAAGTCGCAACGAGCACGCCTTGGTCCGACGTGAGCAAGGGAAGACCGGCGCTGCGGGACAAGCGGAGTGAGGTGGCGGACTTGTTGAGATACACGGTTGTGTCTCTGGGGAGTCCGACGGCGATGAGGCGGCCGATCGGTGGCGCGCCCTGCAGGTCCAGTGTGATGTCGGTCACTGCGCTGCCGTGGCGAAAGAGCAAGCAGGTGCCGGGTGTCGTGGCGCTGGCTCCGGGGGACCGCACGATCACGGCATCGGCATCGGCGGTCGAGGGCAGGCGGGTGGCGACGGCGGCGCCGGGGGCGGCCGACTCGGCGACGGTGAGAACGTGGAGGAAGGAATCGGCCTCGCGGGAAGCCCCAGGCTTCACCTCGACGCGCCAGTTGCCGGCTTCGCGCAGGGCCTCGTCGTCGTCGCCGGCGCTCTTGTTGTCGTCGTAGTTGTAGCCCGTGACTGTGCTGGCCCCGTCGGCGGCGACCCAGAACTCGTGCCCGGAGCCGCCTACGGTGGTGATCGTTGCATCGATGGGCAGGACGGTCTCCTGAATCAGGCCGGCCGGCAGTTTGTCTCCGGTACCCTCGTCGATGGAGATGTCGACGCGCCGGGTCTGGGCAGTGTGCTGCGGCTCATTGATGGAGTGGAGCAGGTAGGTCTTCGTGAACTTGGGGTCGGTGCTGACGACGCGGTCGTGGACGACAATAACCGGGTGCGTGCCGGCGAAGTTGCGCAGGTAGACAATGGAGCGGCGGAAGTCGGAGAGCTTTTCCGGGGAGTAGGCCTTGGTGGCGTCGCCGAGGGCGTAGGCGAAGTCGGGGTGGTTTTCGAAGGCGCGGATGCCATCGAGCGCGTTGGCGCCGCCGGGCTGCATCTGCGCCAACGTCGGATACTCGCTCATCGAGCCCGTGGCGAACTTCTGGCCACCGTCGTTGCCGTACTCTTTGCCGTCGCAAACAAAGGCTTCGTCCTCGTCGTAGACGAGGATGGTGTTATGGGCGAGGCTTCGGCGGTAGTAGTTGACCTCGTGGGGCGAGCCGTAGCGGCCGAAGATCTGGTAGGCGCCCGAATCGATGGCCAAGGGACCGCGGAAAAAGATCGTGAAGGCGTTCTGGTCGCGGTGATGGTGGTTGCCGTGATAGTAGCTGGAGCTCTTGAACTCGAGCAGGGTGTTCTTGGTCAGGTCCCAGTTGTCGCGCATGAGCACGTAGCCGGCGACGCCGAAGGTGCGGGCGAGCGGCAGGTCCAGATCCGCGGGAGAAACGGGCCTGGCGGACGGATCGTAGTAGAGCAGATGGGGCCAGTAGTTGTACCGGTACTTCGAGGCGAGTTGCTCGTAGAGCCAGAGGCCCGCGGGTGAGTCGCCGAGGAGCAGGTGCGCGCCGTGGTTGGGGATGAAGAACGCCGTGCTGAAGGCGTCGCCCGAGTAGGGGAAGGTGCCGTACGCCTGATTGTTGCGCACGGTCTCATCGTTGGCTTTGTTGCGCGCTCCATAGACTTGGAACAGCGCGCGTTGGCGCAGCCAGTCGCCGGTCCAGCGTTCCTCCCCGGTCGCGTTGTCCCACATCACGGCGGGCTCGATCGTGGTGTACTCCGGGCCGTAGGCCCAGCCCATCCCGTGGCCGGAGTCGCCGGACATCCACGCCTGGGTGGGGTTGAAGCGCTCGCGCCAGTTGCGCACGATCGTGCCGAGCCATTTGAAATAGGAATCGCGGAGATCCTGCCGCGTCTCGGCGGTGATGCCGTGATGGATGGCGAGCAGCGCGGCCAGGGCGCACTCGTTGGCGTATCGTTCGTGCCCGCCGGAGTCATACGGCTGCGAGAAGTAGCCCCAGGCCTTGTCGATCGCGCCGATCAGGTTGAGGGTCTGTTCGTGGACCGTGGCGCCGAGTGTCGTGGAGGAGTCCAGTCGCAGCCAGTCGTAGAGCACGCCCATGGCGTAGAGTTTCTCGCGCGGACCGAGGTCGTCGGCGCCGGGCAGGCAAGGGAGTTGGCGGGCGCAAAGGGCCTTGAGAAAGCTTTCGGCGTAGGCGCGGTAGGCGGGGGCGTTGGCGTCGGCGGTGTCCTGCGAGAGGAAGGCACACAAGCCGTAATCCATGGCAGGGCGGAAGAAGCTGCCGTTGCTGATGTTCGCGACCATCGCTCGCATCTCGGCGTCGATCGCGGCCACGTCGAGCGCCGCGGGCGTCGCGGGGAGGTGGTGCATCTTCTTGTGCACGTTGCCGAAGAAATCGTCGAAGTCGGCGGTCTTGTCGGCGTGGTACACGTTGGCGGCGATCCGGGTGCTCCAGAACAGCCGCGGCTGCTGGGTGCGGATGTCGATTGTCTCGGGGCTTTGGTGTGAGATGCGGAGGCGGTAGAACCGGCTTGCGCCCTCTGCGGCCGCGTCGACGCAGGTCCAGTTGCTCCCATTGGCGGTGACGGTGTCTGCCTTCAAGGCGGACCACGTTCCGGCGGCCAAGTTCGGGGAGGACTCGACGGTGTAACGGAGACCCGGAGCTGCCGGAGTGAACTCCAGCAGGGCGGCGGCGGGATTGGTCTCGACCTGAACCACCCGCAGCGGAGTGCCGCTCGCGGCCGAGGCGACGGCGTCGTCGTCGGCGGCGAGTGTGTCCGGCGCGCCGACGCAGAGCAGCAGTGCGAGCGGAAGTGCACCGGTTGCGCTCGCACGAAGCGAGGCGAGGAGGCGCGGTGGAGCGGGGCGAGTGGCGTTGGTGATAGGCATCATGTTGTCGCTGCTGCTCCCTGATCCGACGGAGGTGCACCACGTCGCGCCGGTCCCGATTCATCCGCGGTTGTGTGCGGGTGCGGAGGGCGGCGTTTCGCGAACGGCCACGCGGCCGTTGGGGCTTGGGGCGCCAATCCGGGCGGGGCTGGCGGCCCCATCGGGGCCGTTGCCCGGCGGAGTCTTCGCCGAGGCGGCAAGCCGTCATGCAAGGAGCGAGCCCGCAAGATAGCGCGGCCGTATCCTTCGGTCAGTGGCAAAGAATTGTGATTCACCGCCACGGCACGGCCGGCGGATCGGGCCGCGCCGGTCCAAGACCGGACTCCGGACGCGGTCTACTCGGCGCGGAGCGCGACGAGCGGATCGGTGCGGGCGGCCCGGCGCGAGGGGATGTAGACCGCGAGGATGACGACGGCGGCGATCACCCCCGCGGTGCCGGCGAGCACGGCGATGTTCATCGGGTCGATGCCGAAGAGCAGCGTGCGCATCGCGAGCCCCGCGACCCAGGTGCCGGCGAGGCCGAGCACCAGGCCCGCGACCAGCAGGCCGCCGCCGAGCACGAGGAAATGGGCGAGGACCTGGCCGGGCTGGGCGCCCAGCGCCATGCGGACGCCGATCTCGCGCTGGCGCTGGCCCACCGAGTAAGCAAGAACGCCATACGTGCCGAGGGCGGCGAGCAGCAGCGCGACCGCGGAGAACAGGGCGGCCAGCACCGCGGGCGAACGATGGGCGGCGAGGCTGTCGTCGATCAACCCCTGCAGCGGCCGGAGGTCGTCGATCGGCTGCCCGGGGTCGATCGCGAGGATCGCCTTCCGGACGGACGGCGCGAGCGCCTCGGGAGGAAGGGCGGTGCGGACCAGCACGGAGAAGAAGTTGCTCCCGTTCTGCGGAAAGTAGACGGCGCCGTGGCCGGCGTTCTCGGTGAGCGAACCCTGTTTCACCTCGCCGACGACCCCCACGATCGTGACGGCGTTCCCGTCGTTCACCGTGATGTCGGCAGCGATA
>JAEZSJ010000124.1 GCA_023443985.1 Verrucomicrobiota bacterium
TAGTCGTCCATGCCGGCGGCGATGCAGTTCTCGCGGTCGCCGGTCATCGCGTTGGCGGTCATCGCGACGAGATACGGGCGGCTGTCCTTCGGGTAGCGCTGGTTGAGCTCCTTCGCGCAGGTGAGCCCGTCCATTTCCGGCATCTGCACGTCGAGGAGGACGACGTTGTAGGGGTGGGCCTTGAGGGCGGAGAGGACCTCGACGCCGTTGTTGGCGATGTCGACGCGGTAGCCCATGCGGCCGAGCATGAGCGTCGCCATGCGCTGGTTGGTCGGGTTGTCCTCGGCGAGGAGGATGTCGAGCGGGTAGTCGTGGGCGAGCATCTCGGCGCCGGCGGCGGAGGTGCGGGTGGTGCGCTGGAGGGCGTTGCCGGAGGCGAGGGCGCGGATGGCGTCGCGCAGGGTGCGGGCCTTGAAGGGCTTGGTGACGATGGCGGAGATGGCGAGCTCGGCGGGCGTCTGCCCGAGGCTGCCGAGGGGCGCGAGCACGGCGACGGGCAGGCGGTTCGACTGCTGGAGGGCGCGGATGCTGCGCACGAGGGAGAGGCCGTCGGTATCCGGGAGATGGAGTTCGATGAGCGCGAGGTCGAAGATCTCGCCGCGGCCGAGCCACTGGAGGGCCTCGGCGGGGGAGTCGGTGCTGCGCAGGGCGAGGCCCCAGCCGGCGGCGAGGGCGCCGAGCACGCGGCGGCTGGTGGCGTTGGGCTCGACGAGGAGGAGCCGTTTGCCGGTGAGGTCGGGCTGGGGGCCGTGGAGCTGCTGCTGGGCCTCGCTGGTCTCGCCGGCCACGGCGGTGATCTCGAACTGGAAGGTGCTGCCCTTGCCGGCCTCGCTCTCGACCCAGATGCGGCCCTGGGCGAGCTCGACGATCTTCTTGCAGATGGCGAGGCCGAGACCGCTGCCGCCGTATTGGCGGGTCGTGGACGTGTCGACCTGGCTGAAGGTCTTGAAGAGGCGGTCCATGCGGTCGGCGGGGATGCCGATGCCGGTGTCGCGCACGGAGAAATGGAGGCGGAGCTGGCCGGCGTCGTTGGTGCCGAGGCACTCGACCGAGACGAGCACGTCGCCGGTGGCGGTGAACTTGATGGCGTTGCCGATCAGGTTGATGAGGACCTGCCGCAGGCGGGTGCTGACGCCGACGATGACATCGGGCACGCCGGGCCCGATCCAGCCGACGAGGTCGAGGTGCTTTTCGGCGGCCTTGGCGCCGAGCACGTCGAGGGCGTTTTCGACGCATTCGCGCAGGTCGAAGGGGCGCTGCTCGAGCTCGAGTTTGCCGGACTCGATCTTGGAGAAGTCGAGGATGTCGTTGATGAGCCCGAGCAGGGAGTCGCCGGAGGTGCTGATCGTCTCGGCGAGCTCGCGTTGTTCGATGCTGAGGTGCGTGTCGAGCAGCAGGCCGCTCATGCCGATGATGGCGTTGAGAGGCGTGCGGATCTCGTGGCTCATGTTCGCGAGGAACTCGGACTTGGCGACGGTCGCGAGGGCGGTCTCCTGGGCGAGGCCGTTGGCGCGCTCGATGGCGGACTCGAGCTGCTGGTTGAGGCTTTCGGCGTTCTCGGCGGCGGCGCGCAGGTACGAGGCCATCTCCTTCTCGGAGGTGTTGTCCCAGTTCACGCCGAAGACGCGGGAGGCCCGGAGGAGGTTGTCCGAGCTGATGTAGGCGATCGCGCGGATGTGGCGCACGAAGCCGTCGGGCGTGTTGATGCGGAACTCGGTGTCGAAGGCGGCCTTGGAGGCGATCGCGGCGTGGAGCTGCTGCTCGGTGGTGGCGAGGTCGTCGTGGACGATGGTGGCGCGCCACTGGTCGTACGAGATGCCCTTCTCCGGCGGCAGGCCGTAGATCTCGAACATGCGCTGGTCCCACTTGAGGGTGCGGCTGGCGACATCGAGCTCCCAGATGCCGAAGCCGGCGGCCTGCACGGCGATCTGCAGCTGGCTGTCGACGATCTCGGGGGCGACCGTGGCTCCGACCTCGGTGGCGAACGAGGCGAAGCGGCGCGCGCCGGCGGCGTCGACGAACGGCACGATGTCGACCAGCCACTCGAAGAGGCGGCCGTCGCCGGCCTTGTTCATGATCTTGCCGTGCCAGACGCGGCCGGCGGTGATCGTTTCCCAGAGATCGCGGAAGAACTCCGGCGGGTGCCGGCCGCTGTTGAGGAAGCGGTGGGAGCGCCCGAGCAGCTGCTCGCGGGTGAAACCGGTGAGGTGGCAGAAGCGGTCGTTCACCTCGGTGATGAGGCCGCGCTCGTCGGTGATGGACACGGCGGTCAGGTCGTGGAGCGCCTCCTGCATCGCCTTGCTGTGGGCGCGCAGCCGTTCGAGCTCGGCGGTGGGCCCCACGGGTGTCGACGGCGCCGCCGGGACTGCGGGCGCCGGGCGGCGACCGGCCACGCGTGCGCCAAGCAGGGCCATGGCCACCGCCAGCAGGGCGATCCCCGCGGCGAGACGCGGGCCGAAGGCGTGGAGCTGTGCGGCGCGCGACGCCTCGGCCTGCACGAGATCCTGCAATTGCGCCGCCTGCAGCCGCTGCAGCATCGCGAGCGCCTCGAAGGCCGCGGCGGCGCGC
>JAEZSJ010000174.1 GCA_023443985.1 Verrucomicrobiota bacterium
GGGCAGCGGTCGGCGGGCGGCCCCTTGGAAACGAAGAAGCCCTTCCATCCGGAGCGGGATGGAAGGGCCGGGGTCGCGGACGGGGTCCTAGAAGTGGAACTCGTCGCGGACGCTGTCGATGACGAGGTTGTCGAAGTTCACCGCGGTGCGGTAGGACCGGAACCCGATCATGCCGGTCAGGTACTGCGCTCGATCGGCATCCGTGTCCTCGAACGTCAGCGCCGGGGTGGTCATGTCGTCGATGTAGATGGAGATGGTGCTGGCGACCGCCTCCACGCGGACGTGATAGATGCGTCCGGTTTCGAGCGGCATCGAGCGGGCGGCGAGCTCGCGGTAGTTGTGGTTCGCCTTGCCGATCTGGATGAAGTCGGCGTTGGCGTTCATGCCGAAATAGTAGCCCTTGTAGTTGTCCAGGCCGCCGGCGAGCTCGGAAGCGCGGAAGAAGACGCCGGCGTCGGAGTGGGTCGGGCCCGGCAGCAACTCGATGTCGTAGTCGCAGGAGAAGTTGCTGTACTCGCGGTCGGAGAAGGCGAGTTTCGCCTCCGTTGCCGGCTCGTGGACGCACATCTCGCCGGCTTCACCGACGTGGAACTTGCAGGCGTCGTCGGCAAAGGCGTACTGGTCGAACTCGCCGTGCTCGTCGAAGTCCTGCCAGTAGATCGGGACGATGCGGAAGCAGGTGAAGGCGAACAGGCCGCTGACTCTCTGGTCGGCGGAGCCGAGTCTGATCTCGATCGTGTTCGTCGCGTTGCGTCCGGTGGTGAACTCGAGTGCGTTGGCCCACGTGTAGAGGTGGGTCTGGTAGTCGTTGTTGTCGACGTTCGAGACCTCGCCGTTGATGTAGACGGAGGCGGGATTGTCGGCCTGGTCCTTCACGCCGTGGAACACCAGCTTGTAGGTGCGGTAGGGCTCGAGGACGACGTCCTGGCTGATGACCGCGTAACCCTTGTCCAGCTTGAACTCCGTGCCTTTCACGAAGTCGCTGAACGGCGCGATGCTGCATGGCCTCGTCTGGTAGTTGCTCCCGGTGACGGTCCATCCGGAGGCGTTGTCGGTGAGCATGCCGTTGGTGAGCGGCGAGACGTAGAGGCGGAAACGCTCCACGAAGGAGTTGTGCTGGTCGTCGGTGATGCGGAGGGCGATCGTGTAGTAGGAGCCTGAATGCATCCATTGCGAAGTCCACTGGATGGAGGCGTGGGCCATGCCGCCCGAGACGGCGGCGGTGCGGCGGACCACGGTGCCATCGGGGAATCCCGAGGCCTCGATGGTCACCTGCTTGCTGTCGCCGTCCTTGATCGCCAAGGGGAGGGTCAGGACGGCATCCGCCTGCACCTCGAGGTTGTCGTAGTAGTTCGTGAGGATGGGCAAGAGTGACGGCGACGACTTCGCCTGGTGCAGCTTGAGCGTGGGATCGCCGTAGAGGGTCGCCGTGGGAAGGTAGTAGGGGTTCTCCTCGGTGAAGTATTGGTGCGCCGCCTTGCCGATGCACGTGCTGGTGGCCGAAGCGAGGAGCTCCGGATACTCTCCCGGGCTGAACAGGTTGGTCGGGGCGACCGCGGCGAAGATATTGAGCATGTAGTCGCTGTTGAACATCAGCGCCTTTGCGAGGCAGTCCTCCTGTTTGTTCGTGGCGGAGGCCGAGAAGGAGCAATAGCGGGCGGTGCTGCACGGGAGCAGGATGCCGGTGCGCACCTTGGCGTTGATCGTGCGCGCCTTCTCGCTGGTGATGACACCCCGGTTGTTCCACTCCCCGAACTTGAGGTAATCGTTATAGGTGAAGCCCTCCGGCCAGCCGTGGGAGTCGACGAGCAGGGCTTGGAACCCGTTGGTGGCGATCGTATCCAGGAAATCCTCCTCGTTGCTCATGCTTTTCTCGATGTTCACGAGGATCGAGGAGAACCGCTTGGAGTAGTCGACCAGTTCGTCCTTGTAGTTCCTGTCGAAATCACAGCGCCCATAGACGAAGCAGCTGCCCTCCTCGGCGGCGGTGAGGGAAGGGCCGCCATTGGCGCGGTAGCCATGGATCTTGCCGAGATAGCGGACGATTTCTCGCGCCTCCTTGGCGGCGGTGTCGATGGTGTCGTAGGAGCCGTTCGGCTGACGGATGACCGCACCCTTGAGGTAGATGCGGCCGAAAAACATCTCGGGCCGCCTCATGTCCCAGTCCTCCGGCTGCTCGTGCACGGTCGTGCGGCCCACGGTCTTGGCAGTCCAGACTCCATCCATGTCCGCGAAGTAGAGGTCGCACGGATCCGCATAGTGGTCGCTGGCGGGATCCTTCTCGCTGTACTCGGTTCGAGTCCATGCGGCCTGGAGTACAGGGTGGGATCCGATCATCACGAACCCGGTGTAGCCCTCGTCATAGTGGGAGCGGATCACATCCTTGAGCGCCTGCGGCGTGGGGCAGACGAAACGGGAGCTGTTGTCCGGGACATTGCTGACGCGGATGACTTTCGGCGCCCAGCCTTCGCGCACGAGATCGCGCTGATAGCCGTGGATCGCGCTGGTCAGCGCGCGCCAGTTGGCGGACTGGTAGAGGTCGTTGGCGGCGATGATGAGGAACTTCTCGCCTGGTCCGGAACAATACGCCGTATCCTCGGGGTCGGGATTGGTCCGGACGTCCATGACCGGGAGCTGGTCGTACGCGTTCTTCATCGGGTCCCACCAACTGGCGAACACGCGGTACCAGGTGTCGGGGCGAAGGCCCGTCTGCGTATAGGTGCCGTCGGTCCGGTAGGGAGCGCGATCGCAGGGCTGGTCGTTGAAATCGACCCATTTGCTCGCGACCGGATCGAGAAGGATCAGCTTGTTGCCCCACGTACTCGGCCAAGGATAGGTCACGCTCACCGCGACGGAAGTGTCGGTCACCGTGCCGATGGAGAGAGCCGGTGTGTGTGGCTTGGGGAGCACCGTCAATGTGGCCGAGGCGGAGGCTCCCGCGCTGCCGACGTCGTCCTTCGACGGCGTGTTCCGCCCGTAGACGGTGACCACGCAGGTGCCGGCCTCCTTGGGGGAAAAGGTGCAGGACACCGGTTTGCCGCCCTCGGTCGCGTGTTCACCGAGCCATTGCTCCGCGCCGTTGTTGTACCGCACGGAGACGGCGCAATGGTGGCAGTCGGCCGTCGACGCCTCGATGGTGACGGGGGAGCCGACCGCGGCGATGGTCTGATCGGCCGGCTTCAGCAGGGTGACGACGGGGGCGGCGTAGCAGCCGCCGCAACCGGAGAGCTTGCCCGCGTAGGTGGCGGTCTCTCGCTGGGTGGCGCCGCAGGCGGAGCATTTCTGGTAGTAATGGTGCGGATGGGCCGCCTCGTAGCCCGCGCGTTGCCAACTGTGGCCGGAGGCGGGGAGCTTGCGCGACACGTCGTCGGTGGTGCCGCAAGAGCAGGCCATGGTGTCGAGCGCCCAACCGTCTTCGGTGCAGGTGCGGTCGAGGATGATGACGGAGCTCTTCGGTGTCGTGTAGCTGTGGGTGTGGGGTTTGGCGACCACCGTGAGCGCGACGGCGGCCGAGGTGCCGCGAGAACCCGGGTCGTCCTGGGTCTTGGTGTTGCGCCCGTAGACCGTGACGACGCAGGCCCCGGCCTCCGTGGGGGTGAAGTCGAGGGTGATCGTGTTGTCGGCCGCTGGGGTGAGTTCGCCCAGCCACTTCTCGGCGCCGTTGTTGTAGCGCACGGAGACGGCGCAATGGTGGCAGTTCTCGGTCTTGGCGGCGACGGTGAGCGGCGAGTCGACCGCGACGTTCGTTTGCGCCGCCGGCTGAAGCAGGCTGATGGTCGGGGCCGGGTAGCAGCGTTCGCAGGTGGCGATCTTCTCCGCGTTGGTGGTGGCTTCGCGCTGGGTGGCGCCGCAGCCCGAGCATTTCTGGTAGTGATAATGCGGATGGGCGGACTCGTAGCCAGCGCGGCTCCAGCTGTGCCCCTTCGCGGGGAGCTTGCGCGAGACCTCGGTGGTTGCGCCGCAGGAGCAGGCCATGGTGTCGAGGGCGTCGCCCGTATCCGTGCACGACGGATCGATGATGATGAGGGAGGACTTCCGGGTGGAGTAGCTGTGCGTGTGGGGCGGGTTGCAGGTGGTGCAGCCGGAGGC